>JBBIGW010000099.1:0-13821 GCA_037447355.1 Bacteroidia bacterium
GAACCCGGTTTCTTATTACCTGAGACATCTTTATTTAATCTTATACCGGAGCCCCGTGTAGATCAGCCTGCCGCTGACCGGTCCCCAGACAAGTGAGGCATCAAAGAATGGACTGAAGGGCTGTTCCGCTGCAATGATTGCATCCCGCTGAAAGAAATTGGTCAGGTTTTCCCCGCCCAGGTACAGGTCTACCGGATGCTTTTTCCCGACGGTTTTGCTTACCTGCGCATTCATGAGCCAGTAAGCAGGTGAGCGGGTTTCCCGTTGATACATGGAAGGATTACCGCTTGTACCCGGTATCCGTTTTGATCCGTTATAGCTAATCGTGTAATCCATCTTCCACCCGCTGATCTCATACGCCAGGTTGGCAAAGGCCCGGTGTTTGGCAGTAAATGGTTTTTGCAGGAGCTGCCCGCTGTACCGGGTCCGCACATCAAAGTAACGATATGCCAGTCTCAGCTCCAGCTTACGGACAGGTTCCATGCTGAACTCGGCCTGCAGGCTGTTGGAAAAAGAACGCCCCTCCAGGTTATAAAATTTAACGGACCGTACATCTTCCAGGTCCACGACTACCTGGTTGCTGAAATCATTCCGGAAAAAATCAACGCTGAACGCAGCCTCCCGGTGAAAAAGCCGGAATTGCTGATCCGCACTGATCCCTTTGTTCCAGGCCACTTCGGGATCCAGTCCGTAGGCTTTCCCGGCAGAAGCGGAGAGAATACTGATCTGCCTGGAACTCACCAGCACAGAAGTATTCTCGGCAAAAATATTGGCCGTACGCTGTCCGCGCCCCGCGCTAAGCCGGATGGTCGTTCCTTTTACGGGTTCATAACGCAGGTGCAGCCGCGGTGTGATAAACCAGCCAAATAGGTTGTTGTGATCACTGCGTATTCCCGCCACCAGTCCCAGTTTAGCCGTGGGATTGAACGTATACTCGAAGAAAGCGCCGGGAACAGTCTCCTTCCTATTATACAAAGCGGAACGGAAGGTTTCCCGGTAATCATCGGAAACCAGGCTCATCCCGGTCCTGAATTTATGCCGGGTATTTCCAATAATGGACTGGTAGATCAGGTTGGCATAAAAACTACCCTGCTCCGCGGTATACGGCTTTAACCCAAAATAAGAAACCTGCTCGTGGTTAAACAGCATCAGCTGCAGACCAATGCTCTTGTATTTTTTTTCGGGAAACACATAGCCCGTCTTGGCAAATGCTTCATACCGCCGGGTGCGGATACCCAGCCCGTAATGATTGGTTGTGAACTTATCCTTTGACGGCTCAAAAGCAGTTTCACCACCGGTACGGTCATCCAGCAGCAGCTTCACGCCAAACTGCGTGATAAACCCTTTCCCGTCTTCAAATTTCCAGCGATTGAGTAAACTGAACAGGTTGCCCGTGGGTAAATCCCGGAACCCGTCCTTATTAATGTCCAGCTTCTTATTGTACAGAAAATCGTCGTGCAACAGTAAAGCTGTACTCCATTTCTTCCCCGCCTTATACGCCAGGTTCAGGTTGATATCCGTTTTCCCCATATCATTCACATACAGATTCGCATATACTTTTTCCGCCTTCTCCGGTTTCTTCAATTCAATATTGATCTGCCCGGCAATACTCTCAAACCCGTTGGCCACTGCTCCTACACCTTTGTTCAACTGGATCGATTCCACCCAGGGTCCTGCAATGCTGTTCAGCCCCAGTGATGTGGCGATCCCGCGCGGTCCCGGCAGGTTCTCGATCGTGAGCTGTGTGTAATTACCACTCAATCCGAGCAACTGAATTTGTTTGCTTCCCGTCACCGCGTCATTATAAGATACATCCACTGATGGATTGGTCTCAAAACTTTCACTCAGGTTGCAGCAGGCGGCCTTGAACAATTCCCGTTCAGTCATCACCTGTGTACGGATCGTATTCAGTGAAGACAGGTAAGTAGAGCGCTGCCGGGCGGTGAGTTTCACCTCGCTCAGTTGCTGGTTACTGGCCAGGATGATCTTTAAATCCTCGGAGGGTTGTGCCGCCATGGTATCCGGCAGGTAACCCGCATAACTGATCACTAACCGGTCGGTGTTCCCGTTCACCGGGAGCTTAAAAACGCCGGCGGAATCGCTAATAGTTCCCTGCTTAGTGCCCAGCCAGGTAATACTGGCACCGGGCAGGGGTCGAAAATTTCCTTTCAGGTCTTCCTCCAGCACTACCCCTTTGATCATCCCCCCCGTTGGCGCCGGGTGATCTGCCCGGGGTTCAGCTGCATTTTTCCGGTAAAGACAGCATTCCGGCAGTGCAGCATAGACATCATCCTTTGCCTTTTTTAATTCAGTGTCATGCCCGGCATCCGCGACGCGGGTATGTACTTTTTCGATCCGGGTTAATAACGTGTCGTAAGTAACGGTCAGTATTTTGCTGTCAATATCCCAGACAGCCTCCTTCACGCCCCTGCCCTTAGCGGCTTCTTCAATCCGTTTTTTGCACATTTCACAATTACCGTATACTTTCATTGTATGCGTAATAACGGAACCTGTTTGTGCGGACAGTTCTTTTGCCTGGCTAACCAGGATAAAAAGAAAAAAAAGTTTGATTAATTTTTTCATGATTGTTGATTTCAGGTAAATAAACGGCTGCAGGTTGCAGCGCATACCATTCCCCGCTGCCGGAGCGGGAATCATCAGGCAATCAGATACGAAAAACCCGGTGGAGCAGAAATACCGGTACAGCCGTTTTCCCTGGCGGACCATGGCTGGTCACCCGGTCAGCTACTTTATATACTAACCGATCTCCCGGATCAGTTAAGAAGGGAGGACAATCTGCCAACCCGTAAAGGGAAACGATGAAATCAATATAAGGACCGGACTGCTGGTCATCACTGATCCGGAATGTGGAGGCTTCATCCTTGCAACAGGTATTTCCCTTCTCCTTCGTATCCATTCCGCAAAAGCCGCAGCGTTCTTCTGTATGGCCTGAAAGACGCAGGCTGACCAGCCGGTTCATGCAGAAATGCCGCTGAAGGGTGATCCCGGCTGTAAAAGCGAGATAAATAAAGGATAATATGACGATGCCCGTTTTTTTCACGGTCTGTTTTAAGTTTTTTGCTTTTTCTTCAGTGCATTCAGGAAGGTTCGTTCCAGGCTGATCAGCCAGCTCCCGGTCGCCATGCGCTGCATGCTGCCGTTTAACTGGAAACGATATCCCGCATTCAGTTTGGTGGTGCTGCCAAAGATCAGTTGCAATGCCGGGGCCAGGTCAAGCCATCCGGCTTTTTTATCCAGTAATTGCTGACCCAGCAGTTCCAGGTAAAGATTAAAGTTTGTTTGCCTGTAATCCCTGTATTCTTTGGGCAATACAAGCAACCCGCCGGACAGGCTGTAGTTCAGCGACTGGTAACCCCTTTGCGGAACATAGATCACTTCATCAAACCGGGACTTGTGCAATACCTGTGTATGCCCCAGGGTGGCTGATAAGGCAAATTTGTGCCAGAGCTGGGTGGCAATAAGGCCAGCCTCTACGCCCCCCTTGTCCCCCATCAGTGAGATCTCATCATAATGAAAGGGGATCCGGGTTATCGAAAATTCAGAATAGGCGGCCATCCGGAAATGCTGGTGCAACTCATCCTTCGAAAGAAAGCGGTATTTGGCATAAAAGCTGAACGACTCATACCTTGTTTGGGAGGTATGCATATTCGCCAGTGAGATACCGGCCCTTACCATCAGCCGTTTACTAACACCCAGCATCAGCTGCGGCATCAGGCGGTTGGAAAACCGGCCGTAGATATTGTCCTTTGTAACAAAATGATCGTTCAGTTTTACGCTTAGTGAATGTGCGGGTAAGCCGGAAGCTGGTTCACTGAATACATACAATTCCTGCGCCGGGAGTTCCCCGGCCAACAAAGATAACAGGTAAATAAAAATCCGGTGCATGCTGTTTTTTTATATCATTCTCCCAGGATTTCCTTCAATGCTCTTTCCAGTTCCTTTCCTTCAAGATCCATAGCGATCAGCGTCCCGTCCTTATCAATCAGGTAAGAAGTGGGTATGGCTGAAATCCGCCATTGGATGGCGGTCAGCGATTCCCAGCCCCCGTTATCATTTACCTGTAACCAGCTGATCTTATCCCGCTTTACCGCCGTCTGCCAGTCTTTCTTGTCTTCATCGATCGACACACCGAGTATCTCAAACCCCTTTTCTTTGAATTTGGGATAGAGCTTTACCAGGTTCTTATTGGATACCCTGCAGGGGCCGCACCAGGAAGCCCAGAAATCCAGGAGCACCACTTTTCCCCGGAGAGAAGACAGCTTTACCGTATCCCCGTTAATAGCAGGAAGGGCAACTTCCGGCGCCTGATAACCCTGCTTTACCTGGGCCTGCACTACGGTATTCAGCAATAGTACTATACTAAAAGTCAGCAACGATTTCGCTTTACTCATACATACACTTTTAAAAGTTTCTCTCCTCCTGCAGGTACAGGAGGAGAGAAATAAAATATCATTGGTTAAATCGTGACATAGAAGATCCGCTCTCCTTCCCGCAGCCCCTCCGCAGAACGACTGGCATCAGCCTTACCGGTCTGCAGGCTCGGAGCAGTGACTGCCGCACTGATCTTTTTAAACTCTTTAGCTGTTAAAAAAGATTTGTCCAGTACCCGCAGGGTAACTTCGCCGTTCAGCAGGCGGCTTCCGGTTTTCAGGAAAAGAAACCAGGCATTGCCGATCTTAACACAGGTTCCGGGATTAATACTCAGTTCACTGAATGTACCGGTAACCTGCAGTCCCCCGACAAAAAAGCCAGCCTCTTCCACCGCATCCCGGATAGCATCCAGGTTCACAGGTTTGTCCTGTTTGAATACAATACTGAAGGCGGAGTTCTTAATATCGGATTTTACCGATTCCACGAAAGGAAGTACCTGCAGGGCCTTATTAATGGCATTGCTGCACATGGCACAGGTGAGCCCGGTAGCCTGCAGGCTTGCCTTGCTGAATTGCGCCCGTACAGGCTGCAGCAGCAATACCACAACCAGTAAAAACAATATTTTCTTCAATGCCACTCTTTATAGTTTGCTTATGATTTTTTGCAGCAATCTTTCCCATCATGCCCTTCTTTGGTGCATTTCCCGTCCTTGCAGCAATCCATTTTGGCAGCGCCTTCTTTCTTGCAGCAATCTTTCCCGTCATGTCCTTCCTTAGTGCATTTCCCGTCCTTGCAGCAATCCATTTTGGCAGCGCCTTCTTCATGCTTGTCATACTTGCAACAACCGGGCAACTTATTGTACACATCCATGGTTGCCTTGAAACCCGCATTGTCATGGCCCACATCCGCTATTTTCTGCTGGATCTTTGCGGTATTGGTGCTGCTGCTGTTATAGGTAACGGTAAGTTGTTTGGTATCCGCATCCCATTTGGCTTCACTGGCGCCGGCTTCTTTAGCGGCTTTTTCGATACGGGTCTTGCACATACCGCAATTCCCCGAAACCTGGAAAGATTCGGTTTGTGTTTGAGCAAAAGAAATACTGGTAATCGCCACTAAAAGGGCGGTAATAGATAAAATACGTAATGTTTTCATTTTATTCTGATTTGAAATGAAGTTAATAGTAAACGTGCCATCCGGCACAAAGGTTGGTCCGGGCTGCCCGGGCAGCCGAAACTATATGGCGGGTATTAAATCCGGAAAACATTAATCTGAAGGTAGGTATCCTGTTCAGACTGAAGTGGCGGGGAATGGTCTCCTATGACCGGTTTCTGCTCGGCTGTATAAAACGGGGCCGTAAAAAATTCGGAAGGTGTTACGGCTATTTGCTCCAGTGCCGGTATCGAATAATCCGGAACAGACGTGTTATTCTGGTCCTGCTCCAGTTTGAAAACCCTGACCTCATCATGACAACACTTGTTCGAAGCATGCATTTTCATACCACATTCGGCACAGCTATCGTCTTTTCCCCCAAAAAGATGAATGGAAGCCAGCCGGTCCATGCAATAATGTAAATTCACCACTACACCGCAGGTAACGGTCAGGTAACAAAGGAATGATATGGTAAGGACCAGCTTTTTCATTTCCTTTTACAAAGATAACCCCAATATTGAAGAAATGAAACACTGTTTGAACCCGGCCCGGGTTTTGAGAATCAATTAACAAAGCGCCAGAACACCCCGAGCCTGAACTGGAGACCCGGCAGGGCGTAATAGGGTGCCACCAGGTTATTCCGGGTAAAACCGAACCCGTCCAGGTTACGGGCTGCATTCAGGTTCTCCGCCCGGATAAAGGCTGTAAAGGGTTTGATCCTGAAGTGTACATAGCCTGCGATATCCGGCAGGGGGTTACGGATGGTCATGGTATCCTGGAACACAAACTGGCCGAGTGCCGGTGAATAATCAGCGGCTTTGTATGCTGCCCGGTACTTTATCTCTGTCCCAAACGCAATATTGAGGTTTTTGAAACCCAGGTTTCCTTCATAACCGATCCGGTTACGGGTATAAAATGCCGGTACATTTACCGGCGCATCCCCGACTGCCTGCTGCAGGTATATTTCAGCATGCCAGTTCCAGTGCTTTCCCAACCGAAACGTTTTCTCGATGGCTACCTGCAGCATGTTAAACAAACTGCTTTCCTGCTGCACCTGGTAGTACCCTGAAAAATAAGTATAGTTCGTAGCGAGGTAATAATGACCGGTCAGCCGCAGGCGGAAAGAAGGCAGGAAATAGGCCGCATACAGGTGGGTATTGTTTTCCTTCTTCAGGTTTACAGGCGTTTTCACCAGGTAAAAGCTGCTGCGGTTATCATACACGAAAGAGGGGGTACGGCTGGTATTTTCAAATCCCAGTTGCAGGGAACCCACTTTTTTTCCCAGCAGGCTCAGCAGGCTGATATGCGCTTCATAATCGCCTGCGTTGAAACCGGTAAAGTACAAACTGCCATTGGCTTCTATATCCCAGCGCTGGTTACGGGTCTTATTCCGGTATTCGGCATGACCTGCCGTATTGAAGAAGCGGGATTTACCCGAAGACAATTCCCCGCTGATATGCTGGAGCAACAGTCCCAGTTTGATAAACTGGTGCAGGTTCTTCGCGTCGGGGAACTGGTAAATGGAAAAATCGTTGGACAGTATCTTCCACCTGTCCCTGAATAAAACCGTATCCCGGGGCCTGCGCAGGCTGGTATCATAATACGCCTGGTAATACAGCGAATCGCCCACATTGTCCTGGAAGGTATAGCTGTTTTTATCCAGCCGGATCGTATGTTCAAACCGCAACCGGGGAAAAAACAGGGGAATGACCGTGGAATCCGTCACCACGGAATCCTTTTTTCCCAGGTCATACTGCTGGCGGAACAGCAGCGTGGTTTCATTGTATTTGTTGCCGGTATTGATCTTATTGGCAAAAAAGTTGGAGGAAAATACCTTTTTACCGCCGATCCGGGTATTGATATTGTACCGCTCCTTGAAATCGGGGTCATTCAGGACATCGGAGGTATCGATGATTCCCCCGTTTTCATAGGACTGCAGTTTGTTGGACAGAAAAACAAAATAATTGTTGTAACGCAGGTTGGTAGATTGGTATTTCGAGGTCAGCAGGTAATTGTTATGATTGGTGTTCTGATTCTGGAAAGAACCCGGTGAATTGATAAGCCGGTATTGGAAAAGGAAGTTCCAGTTGGGTTTGATATTCTGGGTATGTAATAAACTGATCATCTGCTCCACCCGGCTGCCCAGCAGGTAGTTGAGCTCAGAATACGGGCGGGTGGTATTGAAGAAACGGACCTCGCTCAGTTTCCATTTGTACACATCAAAGGAGTGAAAACCCGGATCAAAGCCCGCATTGAACAGCGGGGAAAATAACAGGGAACGGGCCGCGAGTCCCGTGTTGCCCAGGTTGATATAGGTACCCGGAAGGGGAAATCGCCGGGAAAAATCGCTGACCGTTGAGTCAAGCCGGTAATTCCGGGTCGAATCCAGGTAGCGGAAGCTGATCGTTATGGAATCTTCTTCGTTATCCCGGTGGCGCAGGCTGTCGTTGCTGCTGCCCCCGTTAAAATTCCCTCCCAGTTGTTTTAACCGGTTGCCAAAACGCTGAACCGATGGCTCCTGCGCGGACAGGACCATTGAATAAAGGAAGAATACAATAAAAAACAGGTATGTACAGTTTCTGTTCAGCGTAATACTCATTTAAAATGACCCGGAAATAAACGGCTGCAAAATAGCGCAGCAAAGGTAAAGATCGCGGTTAAAACTGTTAATAAAATAAACCCGCAGAGGGGATGGCAGTTAAAATTGTTTTACTGGTAAGGATAGCGGTAATAATCACAAAATTCTTCATCACAAAGCAGTTTTTGAAGCAGAGGATCCGCCAGCACTGCGGTATAATCCATCCAATGACCCTCTACTTTTATTTTCCGGTAAACCAACCGGATCCCCTGGCTGTAATCCACCCACCAGTAAACATGCCCGGTATATAAAGGCTGTATGGGATGACCATCCGCCCGGTGCCAGCCATAAATGGCGACCCGGTCCTGCCGGGGTTCGCGGCTGATCTTCCCGCTGATGACCACATCTTTTTTGATCCCGGCAATTAATCCCTTCCTCCCTTTTCTTTGTCCTTCAATGATCAGGTGGTGCTGCCACATCACGGGTGTGCTGTCCCGGTATGAATACATCGGCACGGGTGCTGGTTTAACCCTTGCAGCTTTGTAGATATCATCCACCATCTTACGGGTAGGCAAAAAACAATGGAAACTGTCTGCTATTCGCTGGGCGGCATAAGGCGTTATACTCACCCGGGCCCAGTCCTCCCGGCTGCCGATACTGAGATAATCCGGGGATACATAATAAACCGCGCGGATCGTTTTGCCCGCTATACTATCCCGGACGCTCACATAGACCGGTACAAACCTCCGGAGAAATGGCGGGATATTACCGGTAAGCGCTTCCTGCAAGACCAGTGAGTCCCGGTCCCGCCAGTTCATAGCAGCTGCCTGAATATAAAATCCAGACCCGGTCAGGGTTCCGGTCCTGCGGGGAACCGGCATCATCTTCCCGGATTTGCAGGCCGGAAAGAGCAGTAAAAGCAGGAACAGGAAAGCCCGGAACATATCCGAAGATAAAAAAAGCTGCCCGTTGAAAGGCAGCTTTGCAAAATGAGTCTGATCGTTTTACTGTTTAATGAATTTTGTATGGATCAGCTGATCCTCCGAACGCAGTTGCAGTAAATAGGTTCCCCCGGCCAGTTCCGTCACGGGAATGCTATAATGCTGCTGACCCGATGCCAGCTTCAGTGTTTTCAGTTTTCTTCCCGACAGATCGGTGATCGTAACGGAACAGTCAGCTGTCAGCGGCTTGCGGAAAATCACTCCCAATTGATCGGTAACCGGGTTCGGGAAGATTCCAGCTGTAAAATCGGATACAGGAACAAGTACGCGGATCACTTTACTGTAGGTAAATGTCCCGTTCTGGTCAACCAGTCTAAGCCGGTAAAACACATCTCCCTTTAACCCCGCATCAGCATCCTGGAAAGAGAATTTATCTGCATTCTGGATCCAGTTCACGGTTCCTGCCTTTTGAAAGGTTCGTCCGCCATCTGTACTTCTTTCCACCTCAAAACGGTCAAAACCATCTGCCATTCCAACCTGCCATTTGAGTTGTACCGCGTTTATCACAAAGTTACCGGTGAATTCAGTCAGTCTTACCGGTAAGATCAGTCCGCAGCCGGATACCCATACCTGGTTCACAAATTCCGGATGATCAATAAAAGGATTCCGGTTGCCCTGGAAAACATAACCGGCATTGTTCCGGTCTATTTCTTTCTGGCTTACCGGGTCCAGGTTATGCCAGCGGATCATCATCTGGAGATAAGGCAGTTCGATGGAAGGCCAGGTAGTGCCATCAAAAGCCAGGTTCCCTTCCGCTGAGAGGGTTTGCCAGGCGGACATATTGGACTGGTAGCGGGTTACAAAATAAAAGAAACTGCGGGCCAGGTCACCTTTGAATGCATCGATCGGTTCAAATGCCGTGTTACCGGTAAGCCCGGTCACGGTATTCGGACCGAGTTTACTGCCATTCATACTGGTAACAGAAGGTGAACTCACTTCCCCATAGATAAAATTACTGCGGTTGGCATTTACAATTTTATCAGTCGGGTAAATATGAAAATAATCGCTTTCCGGGCCAACGGAACCGGAAGCCGCACTGGCACCAAACCAGCTTTGTGGAATACTGTGTTCCCTGTTGTATAAAATCCCTTCACCTCCGGCTGCACCACCGTTATCCTGTTGTCCGCCGCTTGCCACGGGGCCGGGTGTAAAATTATAAGGATCTGCGCCGGTTGGATTATCACTGTAAATATCCCAGATCACATCCGTTGAAGTGCCGGGTCCCACTTCCCGGGGTTTAATATCAGAAACCAGGTATTGTGTCCAGAGATTTCCATAAGTCTTTGGAGTCATTCCCGTGGTAATAATGGTCGACAGGGAAGTCTTCAGCGCCGAACAGGTAAGCCCTGTTGCGGCTAAATAATAACCAGCGGGTTCACCCGTACCGCCTGCGGTGGTGGCAAAACTTTGTACGGTTGTACCGGTTGCCAGGTAATCCGGCGTGCCTCCGCAATCATTATAGGTATAAACGGTAACATAATAAGTGGTACTGGCGGTAAGTCCCGATACCGACACACTGCTTCCTGTACCGGCATAGACGGTTTGCTCACCACTTGTATAAACAGCCGAAGCGGGATACGTAATCCCGTCAACGGGACTGGTAAAACTGTTTACGGTATTAATTCTGACCAGCGATGAACTTCCGTTCCCGCCCGACCAGTTAATTGCAGCAGATGTACTGCCGGGTGTACTGTTAATTGTTGAAACCTGTACGGTTGGCTGCAGGCAACTGGTGGCCGTACTATTTGTTGCCGGGGTAGCCGTATTGTAGCAGTTATCTGCATTGTTGAATGTATAAACCGCCACATGATACGTGGTACCGGCGGACAAGCCTGTAACAGCCACCGAATTCCCGGTATTGTTATATACCACATATTCACCGGCCGCAATAGTCTGCCCGGAACCAAAAGCGGTATTGGCTGTATAAGCCGTGCCACTGGAGGGCGTACCGGTCACCGCGCTACCCTGCTTCACCACCACTAATGAATTGGTTCCGCTGCCGGCGGTCCAGCTGACCGTAAAGCCGGTAGCCGTAATTCCGCTGAAAGAGGCGCTGCTGGCCTGGGTGGCCGGTGCTGTACAACTCACG
This sequence comes from Bacteroidia bacterium, assembly GCA_037447355.1. GTDB lineage: Bacteria > Bacteroidota > Bacteroidia > Chitinophagales > Chitinophagaceae > JJ008. The sequence continues at coordinate 11,210 of JBBIGW010000099.1, forward strand.
CCAAAACCGGTCCAGGCGATATCGTCAATGGCCACCCGCGAAGCGGCCACGGTTTGCACCAGGGAGAGCGTAAACGCGCCCGATATGTTGATGTTGTTAAGGGTGGCAGTAGTGGCGGTTGTCTGGGAACTGGGTACAGCCACTGTACCAACCGTTACACCGTTCACTTTCACATCCAGTGAAGCGGCTGAGCCGGTAAAAATATATTTGTACTTGAAACTGAGGTTGCCGATACCATTGGCGATAGTACCGGAAGTGACGCTGCCGTTCCGGACACCGGCTGCCAGCCCGGTGATGCTCTGGTCAGCTCTTGTATCAGTGGCGGTCCATGTTATCCCTCCGTCACCGGTCCAGTTCTTTGTTGCATAGGAACTGGCCGTTCCGACCGGCATGCTGGTAAAACTTTCGGAGCCCTGGCTGAATAATTGGAACTGAATGAGTACTTGTGCACAAAAAACTAAAAAAAGGTTTTTCATCTGATGGTCTGTTTGAGAATGTTAGAATGGTGGGTTATCAACGTACCGTTAAAAGGAACGGTAATTCGTTATTATTGTTTAATAAATTTCTGCGACTGGATAAACTGCCCGGCAGCATTGCTGATCCGGATCGTATAGAAACCGGGAGCCCAGGAACTCACATCCACCTGCATGACGGAGCTGTTCATTTGTTTACGCAACACTTCACGCCCCGCAATATCTGTAACGGCAATTGAAACCGGCTCCATACCGGTCAGTTTAATGGTGAACTGATCACGTGAAGGATTGGGAAAAATGGTGATTCTTTGCTGTCCCAGGTTGTTAACTACTTTCAGGGTACTGTACGCGATCTTGCCATCCATGGCTACCGCTTTTACCCGGTAATATAATAAAGGGGCTTTGGCATTTTCGTCGCTGAACTCCCCGGCATATTCGGACCCGTTCTGCATCGCTGTCTTTTCAACTTTTAGCTCTGTGAAATTAATTCCGTTAAAACTGCGTTCGAGGGCAAAATAATCATAGGCCGCCGAACTCACCAGTTTCCAGTTCAGGGTTACCAGGTCCTGCACCTGTTTAAACCCGGTAACAGAAAATGTTTTTTCATCGAGGATCACCATGGGACTGGGAACACAGCCTGAATTATTGATCCAGACACTGCCCCCGGCTCCGTTTGGCACAATCACTGCTGCATTGCCTGCAGCCGGAGCGCTGCCGTTTGTATAAATAACGCTGCTGGACTGGTAATTGGCAACGATAGTATTCCCGCCACCGGTATAATCATAAATAATACTGGTCCTGGAATTTCCGCTTGAGTTTACGAAATAACCACCGTTACAACCCGATAACGGGGTATAAGCGCCATTGCCCACCACGAGGTAGTATTGCTGGGTGGGTGAGCCACCTGAGCAGTGATTTGAAAAATTAAGATTGGTTGCCGGTATATCGAGGCCGCAGCCCCCCGCCCCAAGAAAAACAGTAAACAAACCACCGGGAATGATTCCCGTTGCCGGAACGGCAGTGAACACATTACAACCCGCAATGGTATTCAGGGTATTCCTGACATTATCGATTACCGTAGCATCGGCCGGCGTACCCGGGTCCATGATCCGGAAGCAGGATAAACCGGAACCCGAAACCCCGCAGTTCTCCGTGTTTACCGTAAAGGTGGGCTTGGGCGCATTGATCACATTCTTTCCATACCAATACCAGTTGAAATCGGGCTGGACGGCTACTGAAGTGTGGTTAATGGAAGCAAAACCCATATCCCCTACATTCACAGCAGTAGTAGCCAGGCCGACAATGAATTCATTACTTCCGTCAGAACCACAGGGATTGATAAACTGGGTGATCAGGCGGATGTTCTGCGAAAATGAAAGCGTAGAATAAAGTGCAAAAAATACAAACAGGGCTTTTCTTTTCATTGGTTTGGATATTACCCTGCAATAATAATGGTAAACATTTATTTGCTTATTAAATAATATATAATTTCATCTAAGAAAAAGTACTTACACATGACCTAATTCGTAGTATTCCGATTATAACTGGGAAAATTCCTATTCAGTACAGGTTTATATCCACTTTACTGCGGGGAAATACCAGAATTTTCCCCTGGGTTATTCTGGCAGGGAGAATTACGAGGATCCTACATACCGGTTTTACTCCCAGATCCGGTTGCTATTTTCAGCGGTGAGCGATTTATGGTTTCAAACCGGTTAAACCCCTTGCCAAGGCCACCCGAAAACGGGTCCCGATCCCGATATCCTTCTGATAGTGAGGCTAAACAGCTCCCGGTGGATTAACTAAATCTCTTATCTTCGCGGAAATTTTTCCAATATGAATCTCCACGAATACCAGGCCAAGGAACTGCTGAAAAAATACAATGTTCCCGTGCAGGAGGGTTTTGCCTGCAGCACCGTACACGAAACGGAAGAAGCCTATCGCCAGATCAAGAACCAGTTCGGCAGCAGTTTCGCCGTTGTAAAAGCCCAGATCCATGCCGGCGGCCGGGGAAAAGGTACCATCAGAGAAACGGGTATTAATGGGGTGAAGGTTGGTAAGAATATTGAAGACATCGCGGATATCGCCAAAAAGATATTGGGCGGTACCCTGGTCACCCTGCAAACCGGTCCGGCCGGA
>JBBIGW010000100.1:0-13690 GCA_037447355.1 Bacteroidia bacterium
ATTGCAGAAAAATTGGCACCTGGTTTGAATGAGTGGAAAGCCATTGATACAGTCCCGGCCGCCGGGGAAAGTAATGCGATCCTGCACTATACTGCTTTTGATGAATCGCCGGCATTGAGCAATCTCTACCGGATCCGCCAGGTGGACAAGGACGGGCAATTTACTTTTTCGAAAACCATCCGGGTGGTATTTGATCCCGCGGCGTATCCGCTGGTCAGGATCTATCCCAATCCGGCCGGAGAGCGCGTAAGGATCAGTGCCACTTACCCGATAACGATGATTGAAGTCACTGATTTCCGGGGAAAGCTGGTACGGCAAATCAGGATGCCGGGTACAAACAGCGAGGCTGAGCTGATGCTTGACCGGTTGCCGAATGGCATTTACAGTTTGCTGATTGGAACGAAGGATCATCAGTATATTCAGAAACTGATCGTGGAGAAATAAGTGATCTGCCAAAAATAATATGGAACCCGTCGCTGGCGCGATGGGTTTTTTATTTGCGACGAAATTGCACGCTTGCCTGCCGGCAGTACAGGCAGGAATACAATGCTGGGGCATGGACTACGAACCAGTCCCTGATGCAAGCGTCAATGATGTTTGCCAGGACGAGCACTCTTTGAAGGGACTACTGACTACAGACTACTAACTAATTCCCCCCGCTAAACTTCAGCTGAATAGCCCTCATCCTCCAGCAATGTATGATGATGTCCGTCCGCGGCTTCCGTGGCCAGTTCATCGCAACGATTGTTATGGGGATTGCCGGCATGCCCCTTTACCCATTTGAACCGGATATGATGTTTGTGAGAAAGTTCATGGAATACCCGCCAGAGATCCGGGTTCTTTTTTCCACCTTTGAAGTTGGTTTTGATCCAGTTTTTCAGCCAGCCCTCTTCCCAGGCTTTTACCACGTACTGGCTGTCGGAGTAAATGGTGACCTGCATACCTTCTTTCTTAAGGGCTTTGAGTCCCGCGATCACGGCCATTAATTCCATCCGGTTATTGGTGGTGTGTTTATAACCCTGTGATAATTCCTTGCGGTGATGCCCGCTCATCAGGATCACGCCATAGCCCCCGGGACCAGGATTACCACGCGAAGAACCATCTGTATAGATCGTAACGGTTGTACTCATGTAATTATACATTCATTTAACGCCAGGCAGGCTGTAAAGAAATTTCATTTTTCAGGGTTCCGGCTCAAAGCCTGCGGCTATCGGCTAACAACTAACAACTAACAACTAACAACTAACAACTCCTCTTTACACCTGAAACACCCCCGTTCTCATTTCCCCCAAATCCGCATTGTGATTTGCTGCCCGGATACCCTCGGAGATCACCTTGCGGGTCTCTGCCGGATCAATGATCGCATCCACCCATAGACGTGCTGCCGCATAATAAGGAGAGGCCTGTTTATCGTAGCGACCCTTAATTTCCGAAAGCAGCTTGTTCTCTTCTTCCGGGCTGATTTCCTTCCCCTTTGATTTCAAGGAAGCTACCTGTATCTGTAAAAGCGTTTTGGCCGCTGAGTCACCGCTCATCACCGCGATCTTCGCCGCAGGCCAGGCATAGATGAAGCGCGGGTCATAGGCTTTGCCACACATAGCATAGTTGCCGGCGCCATAGCTGTTGCCGATAATGATGGTGATCTTGGGTACGATCGAATTCGCCACCGCGTTCACCATTTTCGCACCGTCTTTTATGATCCCTGCATGTTCGCTGCGGCTGCCCACCATAAAACCGGTCACATCCTGCAGGAAGATCAACGGAATTTTTTTCTGGTTGCAGTTGAGAATAAAACGGGCCGCCTTATCAGCGGAGTCATTGTAAATCACGCCCCCCATCTGCATTTCGCCTTTGCGGCTCTTTACGATCTTACGCTGGTTGGCCACGATCCCCACGGCCCAGCCATCGATCCGGCCATAGCCGCAGACAAGGGTCTTGCCATAGTCTTCCTTGAACTGCTCAAACTCACTGTTGTCGGTGATCCGTTCAATAATATCTGTGATATCATAAGGTTTGCCGTCAGTGGGGAAGAGCCCGTAAAGCTCACTCACCTCTTTGGCCGGCGCTTTTGCAGGGATGCGGTCAAAGCCGGCTTTGGGTTTTTCCCCCAGCATGCTCATCATCCTTTTGATATGATCCATGCACGCTTCTTCGGTTTTGAATTTATAATCCGCAATGCCGCTGATCTCCGTATGGGTACTGGCTCCTCCCAGGGTTTCGTTATCGATATCTTCGCCAATGGCGGCTTTCACCAGGTAGGGGCCTGCCAGGTAGATCGAGCCATTGCCTTCCACCATCAGGGTCTCATCGCTCATGATGGGGAGGTAAGCCCCGCCTGCCACACAGGGGCCCATCACCGCCGCGATCTGGGTGATGCCCATCCCGCTCATGCGGGCATTGTTGCGAAAAATGCGGCCGAAATGCTCCTTATCCGGAAAGATCTCATCCTGCATGGGGAGGAAAACCCCGGCGCTGTCCACCAGGTAGATCACCGGCAAATGATTCTCCATCGCGATCTCCTGCAGCCGCAGGTTCTTCTTTCCCGTGACCGGGAACCAGGCCCCGGCCTTCACGGTCTGGTCATTGGCCAGGATCACGCATTGCCTGCCGCTCACATACCCGATACCAGCTACGGTACCACCAGCCGGGCAACCACCCTGTTCGCTATACATATCATATCCGGCAAAAGCCCCGATCTCGGTAAAGGGGGCGCCTTGGTCTGTTAAATAGGCTATCCGTTCCCGGGGGGTGAGTTTATTTTTCTCGTGCTGTTTTTCCGCAGCCTTTCTGCCGCCGCCTTCAGCGATCTTGTCCAGTTTTTGCCGGAGATCGCTGAGGAGCAGTTTGTACTGGTCTTCGTATTTGTTAAATTCGAGATCCATGAGGTATTCGTTAGGAGACAAAGATAAGGTGATTGTGGAGTAGGAAGTAGAGAGAAGGCAGCAGGGAGTAGGCAGTAGGCAGTAGGGAGTAGGCAGTAGGGAGTAGGCAGTGGGGAGTAGGCAGTTGGGAGTGGAGGAGTTAATAACCGTAAAATCGTTTGTTGTATCAGCCGTCTCTCAGGAGTCCCTGACAACTGACACCTGTCAACTGTCAACTGATAATTGACAACCGCCAACTTTAAACATGCTTTCTGAAACTACAGAACAGGAAATGCTGCTTGCTGTTAAATGGAGTGATGTGGTCTTCGGTGATACAACGGATTTTATCAAACCCATTGTGCAGCGCTGAAGTGAGTGTTTCTTCGCTGTATTGTTTCACGGGAAGGCCACTGCATTTATCCGGCCCCTGGTCTGAAAAAGTCCCGATCGTTAAATAACCCCTTACGGCTTTCCGGGCTGTTTCCAGGTACCGGGTAACCTGCTCCTTCGTAGTAAGAAAATGGAAAGTGGCCCTGTCGTGCCAGACATCAAATGAACGATCCGGCTTGTAATCCGTTATATCACTGACCACCCAGTTTACCTTGCCCGCTTTTTCCCCGAGGCGTTGCCGGGCTTTTTCCAGCGCGGTAGCGGAAATATCCAGTACTGTAATTTGATCAAACCCTTCGTCGAGCAGGTAATCCACCAGTTTGCTGTCGCCGCCGCCTACATCAATGACGCTGGCTTCTTTACTCAGGTTAAAAGAATGAATAAAGTCAAGGGACGATGCAGGTCTTTCCTGGGTCCAGCTTACCTGGGCAGGGCTCTTTGTTTTATAGACTTCTTCCCAGTGGCTTTTTAACTTCTTATCCATATGGCAAAGGTCAGATATTCAGGTAAACTCCTGTGTAACAAAAGTCGCATTCCCCTCACAACTGGTTGCGGGAAACCTGGGCAGCCGGGTCCCTGGCTGAAGGGAGGCGATGGGTTTATGAAGTAAGCACCGTTGTAATGTCAGGTTCGGCATGTCGCTATCAAAAATTTGTGAACGGAGAGTTAATAGCTGCAAGGCATAAAGTTGGATGCCGTAAAATAAGGCTTCCTGCCCGCCGCATTTATCTCGTGGCTTAATATAAAAGGACCAGGATCTCGTTAACCTGACTCTAAGTAAGTAGTAGGGGTTATTCCTGTAAAATTGATTTAAAGCAATGGTTTGTGAGACATTACAGGTGATTTCTTATTAACTTGTGTATTAAGGGAAAGGTAATGATTACGCATGAAAATCTGGTAAGTAAAATGAAGACTGGCAGGGCCGTGCCTTATAATCTGTTCTGCCTGGTTGCCATTGTTATCCTGCTAACCAATATTTTCCTGTACTGGTACTGGTCGTTTATGGACTATACAACGATCCGGATTTTCTCGGCTGGTATCGCGGTGCTCCTGGTCGGGATGATCATCTTCCGGTATCACTCTCCTTTTATCGCCATCCTGCTGGTCGTGATAGTTTTAAACTGCCTGATCTTCTGGTTATGTTATCATATGGGCCGGCCTTCCGGTGGTATGCTGTATTATTTTCCTTTCCTGGTGGGTTTTCTTTATCTCTTTCTCTATAAGTCAAACCTGGTAAAAACCATCGTACAGGCCGCACTGATGCTGATCCTTTTCCTGTTTAGCCTGGTGTACACCCATGTACAGACCCATGATTTTATTCTCCCGGTACATTTTGTGGACCGGATCTATATATTGAACCTATCTCTTTCCATCGGGGCTACGATCGTTCTCCTGGTTTCCCTTTATTACCACTTTATGGCGATGCACCGGCGTGTATTGCATGACCAGCAACAGGAGCACCGGGAGTTCCTCCGGGATATCGACCTGCAGCGGGAGAAAGAAGGGTATTCCCTGCTCCTGTCCATACGGGATGATATTTCCCAGCTGCTCGCCACCGGCCGTTTGTATTTACAGGCACAGCCGGAAAAACATGAGACGATCCTGAAGGCCGATGAACTGGTGAAAACAGCCATGGACGGTCTCAATGATATCTCCGTGGAATTAAGCCCGGCGATGCTGATTGACCTGGGCTTTAAAGAAGGACTGGAAACCTATGCAGGCTTATTAAGTGATAAATATCATTTACCGGTGAGTATTGAACCGGAACAGTCCTCCGCTGATATACCGGATATTGACCGGCTCTCTCTTTACCGGATCTTGCAGCAATGCATCAGTATCATAGCAGGTACCCCCGCAGCAGGGTTCTTAAAGGTAAAACTGAATTGCGCAAATAAAGTAACCATTCTGTTTCATCACGGTTCGGCGTTACATGATTTTTCCAACCGTTTCCGGGATACCCGCAACAGGGACCTGGCAAAACGACTGGATTATTACGGTTCTGTTATCCGGGAAGAACCGGGACGGGTGCTGTTGATCCTGGACATGCAGGGGAGTTAGCAGTAACCGGTAATCAGGGGCATTGGGCTTTGTTGGGAATAGTTTAGTTCATTGTTCGCAGTTCACAGTTCACGCCTTGCACCGATGCTGCGAGGGCGGGCCCGAAACTTTCAATCCACCGATCAGTTGCCGACCGATCAAACCCCGAAGGGCTGGTAATATTTTCAGTTGATAGTTGGAGTTAATGAAGCTCCAGTTTTCCCTTTTTTATTTCAAAACTCCAGAGTGTAACACTGTCTACTTCCTTGCCATTGAGTTTGCCGGGCTTCCAGTTTTTTAGGGAAGCAAATATGGCCAGTACCTGTTTATCCAACTCTTCGCTTTTGGTTTTGTTATCGGTTTCGCAACGCACCACTTCTCCTTTGCAATTGATGATGATACTTACCATGCCCTTGTCATTTTGTTTGGGGTATTCTTTCAGGTAAGCCACTTCTGTATTCAGACGGTTCTCTATCGTTTCATCAGTGATATCACATTTGGCTGCTTCCTGACCTTTGAACATGGGAAAAAGCGAATAGACCTGTTTCCGGTTGCAAAGTCCCTGTATACTGTCGTTGTCTTTGATTTCCATGGTAGCAACAAACTGGGCGGGAAGCAGCTGGCTGAACGGCAGAACGAAGAAGATCATTCCGGTCTTTTTCATATGATGAAGTTTAATAAATATAAAGTTAGTGAAATTTTCCCTGCCTGCTATCAGTTTACCGTTCACCGACCACTGCCCACGCAGCTAACCACTAGCAGCTCAAATGGGTAATACAATTAAGTCCCCTGCCCGTTACTGCTGTTTTTTTTCATCTGATTCCCCATGGATTGTCCGGGTCTGGTGTAGAAATAAAAAAGTTTACCAGCCACGGGCCGGTAAACTTTTTTATTTTTTTGCAGGGATCATGCACCTTGTGAAGTCACGGCAATAACGGTTTGCTGCGATTCGATCAAAGTGCCGGTATTCAGGTCAACGGATTCGATCACTACGCGGTGCAGACCGATCTGGGCTCCTGCATACAATACTTTTCCGGACAGGGGGGCGCCGGGATATTCAAACTCCAGTTCTCCTGTATTGAAATTGTAGATTTTGATATTTACCCCTGGGTTCTGAGTGGGGTTACAGGGCTTCACACTATATGATACCTCGATAGTGTGGATAAAGGTGGTACCCACCCTTTTTCCTTCTTTTGCGCTGAAACTCTGGATCGTGGAGCAGACACCTTTGGCACTGATGGTTTTGGCCGCAGAACTTGCAGCAGGGCTTTGCAGGTTGTTTTCCGGGGCCCTGTCTTTGCGGCAGGCGGCGAAACTGAGTACGAGTCCGAGCAGGAGAATCAATTTGTTTTTCATCGTTGTGTTTTGTTTGGTTTAGTGAATAAATAGGGTAAAACAATTACTTACGTATATAAAATGAGTGTACTTCCAGATCCGGGATGTAACCAGTTTACCGCTATTTTTTTATTTTTTTTTGCATGTAAAGACAGGAGACCGGTTCGGGGATATTTCCTAACTTTCATAAAACAGCTGTCATGCGCCATCTGATCGTCCTGCTTGCCGTATTTATTTCCTGTACACTGACCGCCCAGAACCTCAAATCCGGTGGCCGGCTCAAACCCGAACAGGCCATTATGGATATCCGTCATTATACGGTGGCCCTGACCGTTAACCCCTCCGCAAAAACAATAGAAGGCTATACGGAAATTGAATTGCAGCTTTTGGAACCCTCCAATACCTTATTATTCGACCTCTGGCACGGGCTTACCATCAGTAAAGTATGGGTAAACGGAAAAGACCAGGTATTTACTCATACCCCGGATGACCTGGTATGGATCCGGCTGGTCAGTCCGCTGGCAGCCGGGCGCATTAAAGTAAAAATTGCTTACGGAGGTACGCCTGCAGTAGCCGTAAGACCGCCCTGGACCGGTGGTTTTCAGTGGGACAAAGACAGCCGCGGCAATCCCTGGATCGCCATCACCTGCCAGGGTGAAGGAGCTAAAATATTTTTTCCCTGCAAAGATCACCCCAGTGATGAACCGAATGAAGGCGCGGATATGATCATCACCGTTCCGGAGGGACTGGTGGTGACGGCTCCGGGACTGCTGCAGAAAGTGACCACAAAGTGGAACCAGTCCACCTATTATTGGAAGACGCGATACACCATCAGCAATTACTGCATCCTTTTCAATATCGGGAAGTATAAGTTAGTGAGCAGAACGTATACCACCATTGCGGGAAATAAAGTACCGATGGAATATTATGTGCTGGAGGAAAATGAAAGCAAGGCGGAAAAACTGCTGGACCTTTTTGAGCAATCCTGTCATATCCAGGAAAAATATTTCGGTGAGTATCCCTGGGTGAAAGAGCGGATCGGTGCCTGTGAAACCCCGCACCTGGGAATGGAGCATCAGACCAATATCGCCTACGGGAATAAATACCGGTATGAAAAACTGGGGAATCATGATTTTGACTGGTTGCTGCACCATGAATTCGGACATGAATGGTGGGCGAACAAGGTCACCAACCGCGACTGGGGCCATATGTGGATACAGGAGGGGATCTGTTCATTCGGGGATGCCCTGGCCACCCGGGAACTGGCGGGGGAGGAGGCCTATCTCAAACGCATGCAGCAAACCGCCCTGAACCTGCAAAACAAATACCCGGTGGTGCGGGGTGATGAAGTGGACTCGGACAGCGCTTACCAGGGAGATATTTACGGCAAGGGGGCATTCTTTATGCACAGCCTTCGTTATGTGCTGGGCGATTCCCTCTTTTTCCCTGCGCTGATGAAACTCGCCACCGATCCGAAGTACACGTATGATAATACGGTGGTAACGGCAGATGTGGAAGCACTGTTCGGCCAGGCCTATGGCCAATCCCTGCAACCCCTGTTCCGGCTTTTCCTGTATACAACTGATAAACTGGAGATCAGCATCAGGCAAACGGCGCCTGAGAAATATTTTATCCGCCTGCTGAACCTGGACATGAAGTTGCCGTTGGAATTGCAAACGGATGAAGGGACCGTGAGAAAGATAATTGATAAAAAGGGGATCATGGTAAGCAGTAAAACCTTTATCCGGGTCGATCCCCGTGTATTTTACCTGAAGAAACTGATCTACGAATAGGGCAGGCCTGCCGGATTATCCAGGCGGATTAAAAGAGCGTGCACGGTAACAACCTGGTCATGGGGGATAAGGAATTCGATATTTATTTCAGGAAGGAGCGGGACCCCCGTACCTACCGGGCGCATGTGAGCGTTTTGTTTCGAACCGCGAACATTATCCGTTACCGGATCCGGGCGGGTGAAAAAGAATTCATGATGGAAAAGCTGCTCTTTCGGAAAAGCAACCAGTGGAAAGTGGACCGGCTGAATTTTATACGGCCGGGTTATACCCGCTTCAATGAAAAACTGGTCATTGACATCCAGGCAGCAATCGACCGGGAAATGGAGAAGCGCTGAATGCCGCCCGTCATTTGTGCCACAAATCACTTTGGTTGTTTCTCAGGACACTTTCCGTTCGTCTTCCTGGCCGGCAGCGGGCTGTCGCAGGTTCCGGAGCAGCACTTCCACCATTTCTTCTTCCTTGAATGGTTTGATGATAAAGTCATTCATGCCGGCTTCAAGACAACGATGGCTTTCCTCATTCAGGGCGCTGGCGGTCAGGGCAATGATGGGAACGCTGAGACCCAGTTCTTTTCTTATTTTAGCAGCAGCCTCAAGTCCGTCCATCACGGGCATTTGCAGGTCCATCAGCACGAGGTCAAATACCTGTGACTGCAGCAGCCTGATCGCCTCCGCGCCGTTGATGGCTTCACTCACTTTTATGCCATGATTTTCAAGAACGGTGGATGCCACCAGCCGGTTCATTTCATTGTCATCCACCACCAGTATGTGCAGGTTGTTCAGTGAAGGAGTGCTGACCGTTGGCTTGGCAGCCAGCCGGATCACCGGGATCATGTTCTTGGGCAGGGTCAGGCTTATTTTTACATGGGTACCGATTTCTTTCTGGCTGGTAACGGAAATGGTTCCACCCATCAGTTCCACCAGGCTCTTCGTAATGAACATACCCAGCCCGGTACCCCCGTAATTACGGGTGGTGGATTTGTCTTCCTGGGAGAACTTGGTAAAGATCCGGTCGATATATTCCTGTTCGATACCAATACCTGTGTCAATGACACTGATTGAGATGGTTTGGTCCTTTGCTCCTTCCTTTTCCACTTTGCAAATTATGCGGATCAGCCCGCCCGGTGTAAATTTCACCGCGTTGGTGAGCAGGTTCAGCAGGATCTGTTTGATCCGGTGTGGGTCACCGGTATGACTGGCAAACAGGTTGCTGTCGATTTCGGTAATGATGCGGATATTTTTTTCCTCGGCTTTCTGGCGCAGCAGGTCCACCATCAGCTGGATGACTTCGCGGAAAGAGAAATGAGTCTGGTCGAGGGTCAGTTTCCCGGCTTCGATCTTAGAAGTGTCCAGGATATCATTGATCAGCACCAGCAGGTGCTCGGAGGCGGCATGGATGGTACGTACAAATCCATGTTCCTTAGGCCGCATATCTGATTTCAGCAACTGGTAGCTCAGCCCGATAATCGAATTGAGTGGTGTCCGGATCTCATGGCTCATATTGGCCAGGAAACTCTGGGTATGTTTTTCGGCAGCTTCGGCACGTTTCAGGGCGGTGATCAGGTTTTTCTGGTTCAGTACCGTGTCGGTGATATCAGTAGCAATACCGGATACACCCAATACCTGCTCGTTGAAATCAAAAAGCGGGAAGAGTTCAACAGAAAAGGTCCGGACACTGTCTTTTACCGCGATATTCTGCCTGAGCCGGCAGGGTACTTTGTTTTTAATCACCTGCATTTCTTTTTGCCGGTAGTGGTTGCCATGACCGGGCCCGAATAATTCCGCATCTGTTTTTCCGGTGATAGCTGTTTCGGGGAGGCCGAGCAATTCACAGAATTGTTTATTGGCATGGATATACCGGCCTTCCGTGGATTTGATAAAGATGACCTGCGGGCTGTTGTCCATAATGGACTGGAACAACTGGTAGAGGTATTTTTTTTCATTTTCCAGCTGGTAGCTTTCCGTAATGTCTTTTGTAATGCAATGGAAACCTGCCGGAATGCCCTGCCGGGTCACCAGTACGGCAGTTTGTTCCATCCACCGGGTTTCCCCGTTTTTGCAAATCGCGGGAAAACGGATCTGCGTCTCCACCAGGGAACGGCGGATGGCATCTTCATAGAAATGAATCAGCTGGTCCCTCCAGCCGGGATCCACGAGTTCCAGGAAACTTTTGCCCAGCAATTCATCTTCGGTGTAGCCGGTTACCCGGGAGGACTGTTCATTTACAAAAGTGAAACGGCCTTCCATATTCGTGGTGAAGATGATGGCGCCTGATTCATCGATAATTCTTTTATATTTTACTTCATTGATCTGGGCTTCTTCTTCGGCGATCTTCCGCCGCTGGATATGGGAGTTCAACCCTGTGAGCAGGAAATAAAAGACCAGGAAGGAGAGGATGGCAAAACCCAGGGCGATCAGGTACTGTTTCGTATAGGTTTCCTCCACGTTGCCGATTTCCCCGGCGAAAAATTTTTGCTGCAGGTTGTTAACGGCCATCAGCTGGCTGCCGATCTGCTTATTGATTTCTTCCTGCTGCTTTGTAAAGCCGGCACCGGCCAGGGTGTCCGTCATATCGCGGTAAAGGAAGGCGGATTGCAGGCTCAGTTTACGGTCCACTGCTTGTCTGAGTGTGAGAATGCCGTTGTTCAGTTCGTCGTGGCGGATGCGGGTGAAAGAAGGATCATTAAAAAGTTTTGCGAGGGAGGCTGAGTCAGATCTGAATTCATAAAGATAACGGGAAGAACCGGGATCCCCCTTTGCCGACAGGTTATTGTCCAGCTTCAGCAGTTCAAAACGGAGCTGGTTCAGGTTTTTGGAGAAACGGGCGGTGGTTTCCACCGCGTCCACGTTTTGCCGGTTGTTTACATTGATACTCTTAAATTCCCATAGAAAAAAAGCGAAGATGAAGAACAGGAAAAAGAGTAAGAATATTACATACTTATGGGTTTTCATCAAGGGATCGGATTTGGTGCTACTAACGTTGTAAGTTTAAAAAAATGTTTCTCAAAAGCCAGTACTACCGGGGGATTTCCATCAATTTCATGGTTAACACTTAGGGGAACCTACTGATATGTATTAGCCGGATTTTCCCGTACGGCCCCGCATTTTTTTTCGAAACACCGGGATAAAAAAAGGGAGGGCTGTAACTTTTTTCCCGGGAACTGCGTCCGGTTACAATTAATGCTTATGAAGAAACTGTTTGTCTTGGGGAGTCTGCTTATCTTTTTTGCCGGGTGCCGTAAAAAAACGGCGGCTGATACCCGTAGTTTCTATATGGGCGTGACTCCCTGGCCGGCTGATTTTACTGAGGCGGAACTGGAGAATGCCTATGCGTTTATTTCCGCCAATTGTGATATGGTATCCCATCATTTTGATGACGGGGTTCCCTGGGAGGAAGCCTGGCAACAGGGTGCCATGCCGGTTCAGTTCCGGCAGGAGCTAAGCCTCCGTATCGCGAAAACAGCCCCGGGTAAAAAGATATTACTGAGCGTGGCGCCGCTGAACCTGACCCGCAGGGAAAAAGCGGAATACTATGCAAAGTCGGATCCTGGGATTACAGACAGTATCAAACAGTACTGGCATTCACTTGATTTTAATGATCCCAAAGTCATTACGGCCTATGTCCGGTATGTAAGCTGGCTGATCGAACGCCTGCACCCGGATTTTGTCAATTACGGGGTGGAGAGTACCGTCGATACCTGGGACCCCGTATCTTTTTCACGGTATAAATCATTCCTGGCCGCGGTTTATGCACAACTAAAATCCCGGTACCCCGCCCTGCCTTTTTTTGTCAGTTTCATGGTGTATGAATTTCCCGTGGCCTTAACCCTTGCCTCGGAACTGCTGCCTTACACAGATTATATTGCCCTGAGTGCCTATCCCTATACTTCGGTCAGTTCAGCCGCAAACGGGAACACAGACCCCTCCCTGTTCCCGGGAGATTATTTTACCCGGTTCCTGGACCTGGCGCCGGGTAAGCCGTTTGTGATTGCAGAAACCGGTTATATTGCGGAAGACCTGGATATTCCTTCATTCAGTTTACACCGGCACGGGACCGCTGCCTGGCAAAAAGCCTATCTCGAAAAAATATGTACCCTGGCCTATGAACGAAAGGCAAAGTTCATCATCTGGTTTTGCCATAAAGATTATGATGCGGGCAATAGAACCTTGCAGAGCCTGGGGCTCTACCAGGACCTGTTCGGGTTATGGGAAGATACAGGGTTGGTGGATGAAGCGGGTCGGGGACGGCCCGCCCTCCAAAGCTGGAAGGAATGGATAAAACGTATAAAAACAGATTATTAGCGCTGCGTAGCCCGGTAAATAAAAAGTACCGGATCTGCCGGGTAAACATTAGCCGGACAGAAATTAAAACGACTTGTGTGCCTGTACTGAATGCCATGCCTTTCCGGTGTGGCAATTTTTTTTCAGAAATCCGGAAAGGCCGGTTACAAACCAGGCCCGGGCACATACAAATAATAAATCAGTAATTGTCTGGAGATAAATAATTGTAATGGCTGGTTATCAATCAGTTTGCATTTTGCAGGAAGCGGGAGTAGTTTTTTACCTGTGCATAAGCACATATGTTAATGTTACAAATACGAAGTAGATTTTACCAGTTGGCTTGTTTTTTGTAAAATATGAGTCATAAACCATGTTAAATTATTATATATATAACCTTTTATATATTTTGCCGTTATGAAAAATCAAATTATACTATTTTTAGGTTTGTCTCTTTTCCTTTGTTTATCAGTGGAAGGCCAGGCAGACTGGAAAAGCTGGAACAGTGCCCAGCTTAATTTATCCCTGACCCGGAAGCTTGATTTTCGGATTTCCCACCTTCGGGCTTTTGATCTTACGAACGGGATGAAGCCCGATTTTAACCAGACCACCCTGCATTTAGGGTATGATCTGGCAAAGAAGTGGGATGCTTCAGCAGCCTATGTTATCGGGGGGAATAATACATTGACGGATGGCAGCAACCGCGTCACTGCCCGCATCACGTATAAACAACGTGTATTAAAAGTGCTGACCTGGAGTAATGCCGTCCAGGGGGAAGTACATTCCGCATCTGAAACAAGGTACCGAAACCGGATCGTTTGGGTTACCCGCCTCTCGACGCGCAAACGCCTGGATTTTTTGCGGCTGCAGCCGTCGGTTAGTTATTCTCTTTTTTACAATATTGGCGGAACCCCGATTCAGTATTATGATCCGGCAACCGGGGCTCCCACCACCAAGAACACACCCGATGGGTTTCACCGCGGACGTTTTATGCTGA
>JBBIGW010000101.1:0-13618 GCA_037447355.1 Bacteroidia bacterium
CCTTCAGGGGTGAGCCGCAGGTACCATTTTCGCCGGTCCCTGCCATCCCTGAACTTTTCCACCAGTTCATTCCGGGTCATTTCAGCAATGATTCGCCAGGCGGATAAGCGGCTGTACCCCGTTTCTTTTATTATATCTGCCAGTGTCTTCGCCCCGCCCGAACTGAGAGCGGAACTGACAGGTTCCCATTCCGGTTTAAAACCGGTCTCATAAAACCGGTATATGCGGATGAGGTCCTTTGTTAAATGTTCAGCTACAAACCGGATTTTCCCGGCAATAGATTGAAAGGCTGAAGCCTGGAAATTATTCATGCTTGTTATTTTACGTTAGCCGGTTTCCCGGATCGAACCAATTTTATCAGGATCGGCCAGTACCGGGGATTGGCGAGCAGGGGCCGGATCAGTTCGCCGGTATTGAAACAGGCTCTTCTTTCATAGATCAGGGCGTCCTTCGTGGTGATACTGTCAATTGTCCGTATGCGTATTATTTTTTTACCAAGCGGAATTTTCATTATCCATTCAATAAAAACAAGATCACCGGATGAAAGCGATCGTTCGACTTTACCGGTGAACCCGGGGAAATCAGTGAGCAACCGGTCAAATTCCCGGATGGCCGCCTGTTTTCCTTTAATAACGGCTTTGTATGGCTGGTAAAGCGAACAATCGGGGTGCAATAATTCTCCCAAAACAACCGCAGTCGGCTGCTGCCATGCTTTTTCAAATCGTTCGGCTATATGAACAGTTGTGTTTATCATGCCGGTCTGGCAACAGGGATATCACCTGCTGGTGCAAAGGAACAAATACACCTGGCCGGAACTTGTTAAATTATAGCATCGCCAGGTTTTGCAGTACGAACAGCATTTACCTGCCGGCAAACAGCATACTGACCCCGTTGCGGCCCGTTTAACAATCCTCTTTTGTCATTGGTAGAATAGGCCAATGCACCGTGCAGCAATCAAATACTTTCATTGCTCTGACAGAACAAACAATTAGCAATGAGAAAAATTATTTTACTGCTTTTGCTTGCCGGCGCTCCTTCTTTTATTGTGCTCGCACAGCAAAGGACAATTACCGGGAAGGTGACCGATGCAAAGGGAGAAGCCTTGTCCAATGTTTCGGTCCTGGTGAAGAATACGCGGGAAGGAACCGCCACGAAAGAGGATGGAACATTTTCGTTAACCATTTCTTCCACCGCGCGGGTGCTGGTCTTTAGCTTTACCGGTTTCCGAGATGAGGAGATCACTATCGGGTCAAAAACCAGTGTTAACGTTATACTCAACAACCAGGAGAAGAACCTCCAGGAAGTTGTAGTAACCGCGATGGGAATTAAAAAGGACAAAAAAACACTCGGGTACGGGGTTACGCAATTAAGTTCAGGTGAGCTAACCCAGGGTCATACCACGAATATCACGAATGCGCTGGCGGGAAAAGTTCCGGGCGTGCGGGTTTCCGGCAGCGGCGGATCCTTTACCGGATCCAGCATACTGATACGCGGCTATACCACGATGACCGGCTCCAACCAGCCATTATTTGTAATTGATGGTATTCCTGTTGATAACAGCGGTGGCGGCAGTCCCCTGCAGGCGGGTCCCTCTGTATCAAACAGGGCCATTGATATTAACCAGGAGGATATTGAAAGTATCAGCGTGCTCAAGGGACCTTCCGCAGCAGTGCTGTACGGGTCAAGGGCTTCGAACGGGGTAATCGTAATTACAACCAAGAAGGGGAAGGCGGGACAGAAAAAGAATGCCATCCAGTTTTCCACCAGTTACCAGATTGAAAATGTGAACCGGTTTCCTGACTACCAGAACTCGTATGCCCAGGGTAATAACGGGGTGTTTTCACCCGTCTCCCAGGCCTCCTGGGGACCATTGATTACCGGTCAGACTGTTACCAATGCCTATAACCCGGCGACCAATGCCAATGACCGCTCAGAAATACTGGCCGCCTATCCCGATAATGTTACGGATATTTTTCAGCAGGGAACCAACTGGCAAAATAATATTGCTTTCTCCGGGGGAACCGACAGGAGCACGTTTCGTTTTTCTTATGGCTACCTGAAAAACACGGGGGTGATTGATAACAATGTGCTGAACCGTCATAATTTTTCCCTGAATGCCAGTTCAAAAATTACCAATTACCTGTCCATCACGGCCAGTGCTGCTTATTCCAATAACAGTTCCCGGAGAACACAGCAGGGAAATCAGTTAAGCAATCCGCTTTTCCGTGGCTGGTTCACGCCCCGGACTTATAACCTGAGTGGCCTGGCCTGGGAAGATGCCGTGGGAAACCAGCTTTATCCGCTGGGAGAGGACAATCCGCACTGGACTATTAAGCATAACCGGTTCAGGGACGAGATTAACCGGTTTATCGGGAATGTTTCGTTGAACCTGAAACTAACGAAATGGCTCCAGGCCGATTATAAGATCGGGGCGGATG
Organism: Bacteroidia bacterium; assembly: GCA_037447355.1. Taxonomy (GTDB): domain Bacteria; phylum Bacteroidota; class Bacteroidia; order Chitinophagales; family Chitinophagaceae; genus JJ008. The sequence goes on from JBBIGW010000101.1 coordinate 2,439, forward strand.
TTTATTCAACATTCAATCATGCCTATGACCAGATCGGGGCAAGAGGAGGAGCAAATACCGGCGCCAACGGGGTGGGAGGGATCCGCGAAGTCCGCAACCAGTTCCGGAGCCTCAACTCGAACGGCTTCCTCACCGCCAATAAACGCATAAAAGACTGGACTGGAACCGTGATCCTCGGCACGGAATTTCAGCAAATGTATAATGTGGTTGCCCAACTGGACGGGAAGGGGGTCATCATCAGGGACTTCGAGCAACTGAGTAATACAACGACATTCACTCCTTCCCCGGCCAGCAATTCTGTCAGGACCCGGTTGCTGGGTGTATATGGTGACTTTACAGCTGCATTCAGAAGTATTTTTAGTGTGAACATTACCGTTCGGAATGACTGGTCATCCACTTTTAAAATAAATAATAACTCCTATTTATACAACGGGATCGGCGGGTCTGTTAACCTGACAGAACTGTTCCCCGGGATAAAGAGTAAGATTATTGAGAACATTAAGCTCAGGGGTAATATTGCCACAGTCGGAAAAGAGGGGACCGCCTATTCAACAGATTCTTATTTTGTCGGGGCCGGTTCCGCTGATGGTTTCGGACCGGTGATCAGCTTCCCCTTTAACGGCATACAGGGATTTACACTTGGCAATTCTGCGGGAAACCCTGACCTGGGTCCTGAATTTACAACGAACCGGGAAATAGCGGCTGAACTGAGTTTCTTCAAGGGAAGACTCAGCCTGGAAGCGACCCGGTATAAACAAAGTTCAAAGAAGCTGGTCTTTGCGGTACCGGTATCCCCCACCTCCGGTATTCTTTCACTGGTGATGAATGCCGGGAACCTGTCGAACCGCGGGACGGAGATCAGCCTGAATGCCATCCCGCTAAAATCAGCTTCATTTGAATGGAACATTAATGTCAATTATACAAGGTTCAAAAGTATCGTTGATAAACTGGCACCCGGTGTGACCAATATCTTCCTGGGTGGTTTTACCACGCCGAATATCCGGCTGGTAGAAGGGGAGGAATATGGCCAGATCTATGGTACGGCTTACCAGCGGGATGCTGCGAAAGGAAATAAGATTATCGTTGGGGCCAACGGGCTCCCATTGGTAACTTCCAGCGTTCAGAAAATAGGCAACCCGAATCCGAAATACCTGCTGGGTATTACCAATACGTTCACCTACCGGGAGTTTTCACTTTCATTCCTTATTGATTATAAAAAGGGGGGTGATATCTATTCAAGAAATATCGCGGACCTGCAGCGCAATGGAGTGGTAAAAGAAACGGCGGAGTTTCCCCGCTTTGATGCTAATGGCAACCCCACAAAGAATTACCTGTTTGATGCGGTGTATGCCGGCGGTCAGCCCAATACCACCATGATTACCGCTGAACAGTATTGGGGGAATAGCGGGAAATATGCCGCTGCGGAAGGATTTATCTATGAAACAACCTGGTTCCGGATCCGGGAAGCATCCGTAGGGTATCGTTTGCCTAAAGCGCTTCTTGATAAAACTCCGTTTGGTGCCGGGGAGTTCTCCATCTTCGGCAGGAATCTCTTTTTGCATGCGCCGAATTATCCCCACCTGGACCCGGAACAAAATGCGCTCGGTATCAGCAATGCCCAGGGACTGGAATTTAACGCCCTGCCGCAAACAAGAACAATGGGTGTATCCCTTAAACTCAGTTTTTAACAACTTTAATAACCTGGATATGAAATACAGCAATTACCTGAGAAAACTGGTTCTTTTTGCAGGGGTCCTGTGGTTAGGTTCCTGTAAAAAAGCCCTGGATATAAATAAGAACCCGAATGCCATACCGGATTCCAACAGCCCGGTGGCGCAACTACTAACTTCAGCGCAGGTAAACCTCGGATTTGAAGGAGGCAGCGATCTCTTCCGGTATACAACCGAGATTATGCAGCAGATGTCTGGGGCGGCTTCCCAGCCCAACCAGACCTGGGAATATTACCGGTATAAAATACTCGGAAGCGACCTGAATAATTTGTGGGGCAGTATTCAGGCCACCACGTTGAATGACCTGGAGCTGATCATCCGGCAAAGCACAGCCAGCCCTTATTATTCCGGGGTTGCCAAAATTCTCAAGGCATATGAATACTCGCTGGTGGTAGATGTATGGGGGGATGTTCCGTATACCGAAGCGCAGCAGTTATCCGGGAACACCCAACCGCATTATGATGATGACGCAACGATCTACCCGAAACTGATCACCCTGCTGGGAGAAGCAGTGACTGACCTGAATGCCGCTTCCAGTGTATTAACACCCGGGAGTAATTCGGTTATCTACCCGGGGAGTTTTTCCGCCGTTAAAACCAATTGGATTAAACTGGCCAATACACTCCGGCTCCGGCTGCTCCTGCATTACAGCAAGAAAGATCCGGCCTTTTGTGTTTCCCAAATGACCGCCCTGATCAATTCTCCGGGTGTGCAGTTTATGGGTTCCAATGCGGATAATTTTCAAATGAACTTTTTTAATATCCCCGCACAGCGTAACGCCATTTCGGCTTTCGAGGTGAGTCGCCCCAATTACCTGTTTGCAGATGGAAATATGACCGGCATGATGAATGCTAAAAATGATCCGAGAAGAGCCATTTACTTTACGGATTTCCCGGCAGGTTCGGGTGTATATGCTGGAATTTCCGCGACCAGTCCACCCCCTGCTCCTAATAACAATTACAGCCGGATACACAGTTTCCTGAGAGGGTCGGTTATTACTCCGGGCACAGGTACCAATTCAGCTGTTTACAGCGGGGCGGCACCCCAGCGCATGCTCAGTTATGCTGAATATTGTTTTATCCGCGCCGAAGCTGCCCTGATGGGAGCCCCCGGTGATCCCCAGTCTTTTTTTACAAACGGAATTACTGCTTCCATGACAGAAGCCGGTGTGGGGGCCACAGCCATTGCAACCTATTTGTCCTTATACGGGACACTGGCGGGAACGAATGCCCAGGTGCTTCAGCAAATCATTGAGGAGAAATACATCGCATTATTTGGTGTGGCCGTTGAGCCCTGGAATGACTGGAGACGAACCGGCTATCCGAACCTGGCGGTCCCGGCCAACGCGATAACTTCCGCGGTTCCGAGATCCCTTTTTTATCCCCAGTCAGAGATTGACCTGAATTCAAATTGCCCCGGTCAGAAAACACCGGATCTGCAGACCCGGGTATTCTGGGATAATTAAATAGTTTCCGGCAAAGAATGAGTTTGTTACCCGGAGACGGGGACCGGATATATTTTAAATGACAGGATGCTCTTATAAATACGAGTAATGGTAAAAAGATTGCAGCGGACCCGGTAGTGGTTTGGATTTCCTGGCGGAACTACCCTTTTGTTTTAGTATATGGTTTTGGTTGACGGTTAGTTTTAAAAAAGACAAACCATGCCGGGATCTGCTGCACCAAGAACAGATGTGAAGCCAGGATACGGTTACGCCCTTACCCGGCCGGGATAAATCAATACAACAAAAACGAGCGCTCATTTAAAAAAACTTTCATGAAAAAGCAGGAAAAAAAGTATGCAGGCGCTGAACTCAGTACAGTGATTAAATCAGCTATTATTGTTGGTTTACTGGACGGTACCGCTGCCGTTTTACATTACCTGGCCAGGGGAGGACAGCACCCCGAAAAGGTATTCAACTTTGTCGCCAGCGGCCTGTTCGGTAAAGCCGGTCTTAGCGGCGGCGTTCTGATGGTCATCGCCGGGATTGTGCTTCATTTAATCATTGCGGGTGCCTGGACCTTTATCTTTTTCGGGGTTTATGCAAGGATAGAAGTAATGCGAAGGAACAGGATCCTTACCGGCCTGTTGTTCGGATTGCTGATATGGACCATTATGACAAGAGTTGTACTGCCGCTCAGCCGCACACCTGCTATTCCCTTCCGCTGGGAGCCGGCGATTACGGGAGCGCTGATATTGGTGGTCGCGATCGGGTTACCCCTTTCTTTTTTTGCGAACAGGGCATATAAGAAAAGCAGCAGCGGGCAGCTGGTCGTAATGAACAGCGGGGAAAACGACGATTAATAAACCAACCATTGCCTGTTTATGAAATACCTGGTAAGCGCCTATATCAATTCTGCATCCGTCATGTCGGCTGTGGAAGGAACCATGGATTACCTCGGTTTTTCCACGATTGAAAACAATCACCAGTACCGGGTTTTCCAGGGTTTTTTCAGCGGAGGAGCCGGCCGGTTTGCCGACCGGATCAACGCGGATCTGGAATCCACGGAATTTCATGTAGAGGATTCGATTTTCATGGTATGTCCTGTTCGTTCACCGGATGGGCATCCTTCCTTTTCAACGATTATCATAAAAAGGAAGGGGAACAGGTTCCTGCGGAAAACGGGGATACCCGGTAAAGGCCGGTAAAGGGGGAAATGATACTAATCCAATTTTTACACTGACTGTATGTATTCAGCTAAGCAACAAGTGAGCCATGAAGTGATTCCGGGTTTTCTCTTTGTGCGGATGGATGATCTGCCCTATAAGGAACATTGTATACCGGTAGCAGGGGCTTCCGGGATATATGCGCGGGATTATGGGGGATACGGACCAGCTCTTTTTTTATTGCATGGTTTCCCGGATAACATGCATTTATATGACTATCTCGTCCCGGAACTCTGCCGGCATTTCCGGGTAATTGTATTTGACTTCCTGGGCTGGGGCCGGAGTGATAAGCCGGCCGGTTATCCTTACAGCGCTCAAAAACAGCAGGAGGAACTGGCCTTGGTCATTCAGTATTTTAATTTTTCAAACTGCTGGCTGCTGGCTCATGATGCATCCGGTCCGCCTGCTATTAATTATTACCTGGCGCATCAGAAAAAAATTCAGCGGCTGGTATTACTGAACACCTATTATTCAGCGATGCCAACGCTTCGGGCCCCGGAAGCTATCTGGATGTTCTCGCATCCCCTGGTAGGGGAGGTTGCCGGTTTTTTTGCCCGTCATATCAAACCCCTTAACCGGGTGATCTACTACTGGCAGGTGGGGAAGTTTATCAAGAGGGCCGACAGGCGCAGGGTTCTTGTGCCCAAATTATTTGAGGCCTTGTCCCGGAAAGAAAATTTCAGCGCTTTTCTCCGGTTAAATGCGGATTTACCCGGAACGATCAGGGCGAATTCAAGGAGGATAAAAGAGTGTAAAAAAGCCGGGGAAAAAGTGATTATCGCTTTTGGCGAAGGGGATCCTTACCTGAACCGGGGTGTGGCTGATTCGTTTTCGGAGCTTTTTGAAGACGCCAGGAAGTTTATCATGCCGGGCGCCGGTCATTATGTACAGGTTGATAATCCGGAGAAACTGGCGGAGATACTGATCGGGGAATTATAATTATGGACAACAACAGTGAAACATGAAGTTCTTGTTTACTACTTTACCAACCAATGACCTGGGATTGATATCCCGGTCCTTACCGGTAGCTGCTGAACTTGCTTCAAGGGGGCATGACGTGATCTTTTCCAACCCGGCAATCGCGCCATCCAGGGTGATTGGAGAAGCCGGGTTTAAAAACGAGTACCCCGTACATCCGTTGTACCGGCTGGCTTTCCAGGGAATGAATTTTAAAAATTTTATCCGGGTGGCCCGTACGGAATCATTCAGAAAAGAGTATAAAAACCTCCCGTATTTTCTGTGGAAACTCACCCGTGCCCTGCCGCTCCGGTTTGCACCTGCAGGCAGTGAGGTTTGGGATACTGACCAGGCCTGCGCAATCACGGGACTGTTAAATTATAATTTTACCCGGAGCCTCTGTGAGGCCTATGCCGGGGTCATGGAGAAAACAAAAGCGGATGCGGTGGTGGATTTCTGGAACCCGCTCGCCTGCATAGCCTGTAAAAAATTGGGCATCCCGTTAATTACAATTAACCAGGCGGATGCCCTTCCCGGGAGTAAAGGATTTATCTGGTGGAAGAAAAAGCCGGCTGCTATTCCAACTGTTGTTCCGGTGTTTAACCGGGTCCTCCGGAAATTTGGAATGAGCCGGGTGGAAAATTGTGAGGAGATAAACCGGGGTGACCTGACCCTGGTCACAGGAACGCCGGCAACCGACCCATTAGAAGGAATAAACGATTTTCACTATACAGGCGCCCTGGTCTGGCAGCGGCCAGGCACCGTATCGCCTCCCTGGTTTCATGATCTTCCCCGGAACAAACCGCTGATCTGGCTGTACGGGGGTAATCCACATTACGGGGGCAGATCTTCCATATTTGATTCTTCTTCGATGCTGAAAGCCTGCTTCGAAGCCCTGGGAAACAGTGACTGGACGGTAGTGCTCAGCAGGGGTTATCATGAACTGGGTAAAGAACAGGGCGCCATTCCTTCCAATTTTATTTCTGCGCCCTTTGTTCCCGGGCTGCTGATGGGTGGCAGAGCTGACTTGCTGATTCATCACGGCGGATACGGATCCTGCCAGACCGGTCTTGTATGCGGAAAGCCGTCCCTTGTCCTTCCCACATTTTCCGAGCGGGAAAGCAATGCGAGGAGAATCGCAAAACTGGGCGCCGGTGACTATGTCCTGCCGCAACAGGCAGCAGGTAAAAAAATATTTAATGCCGGAGAAATCAGGGAAAAAGTGAGTGCGATGTTGCCGGACCCCCGGTACAGGAGCGGTGCAGAAATACAAAGAGATGAACTGCTCCGCTATGGTGGTGCGGCAAGGGCTGCAGACCTGATTGAAAAATTCACAGGCGGACGGGTAACGAAAGAAACAGCACGGGTGCATGATCTTACCGCGTAACCTGCTTTTAGTAGCCCCGGGGCTGTCGTTTGCAGATTTGGGATTTACCGTAGCCTGAACTTATATAAATTCAGCTGACATTAAATAAGTGCATAAGCAGATGGCAACAGTTGGTAAGAAGGGTGCGGCTGTAGTGGCTGCATCCTTATTTTCCCGGAATAACGGAATACTTTTTTACCGCTCCAGTTGTATCACTTTGCCAATCGGTATTTTGTTTGTACTGAATAGCTGTTGTAATTAATTAAACTGAAAACAATTCATTATGAAAAAGATAACAAGGGTTTGCTTTTCATTGTCCGCCGTTTGTATGTTGCTTGTCTCTTTTACCGAACCCGGAAACGGAAGGGCGGATATTCCTTATCCTGAGGGTTTTCGTCACTGGGTGCATATAAAAACAAACCTGACCGGCTTCAGGAACCAGCCGCAGCGAAAATTTGACGGATTTCACCAGATCTATGCGAATGAAAAGGCGGTGGAAGGGTATAAGACCGGTCATTTCCCGGAAGGGTCCGTTATTGTATTTGATAAACATATGGCCGACACATCAGGCGGTGTGATCCAGCCCGGGGCACGCAAGTTTATTAATATCATGTACAAGAACAGTGAGCAATTCGCCAGTACAGGTGGATGGGGCTTTGAAGAGTTTTCCGGTGAGTCGAGGACAGAAGGGCGGCTGGACAGTCAAAAGCAGAACAATTGTTTCAATTCCTGTCATAGCGGCCAGCAGGCAAACGATTTTGTGTTCAGCCATTTCAGGGAATGATAAACCGGTGCTTTCCGGGATCCGGCAGCAAGTAAATTATAAAACGATCCAGGTACCGGATGCGGCTGTATGGCTTATTTATTCAGGGATTTTTTGTGATACCTCCCCTGTAAAAATCTGCCCGGCTTTCAGTAAACCGGCCATCAACCTGGTATTCTTTTTTTGAGCCGGCTGTATTAAATGCGGCCAGGTCAGATTTTTCCCCTCCATTGCTCTTTCTCCACCCGTTCCGCTTCCAGTTTTTTCCAAAGCGCTATTTGTAGTTGCTCGATATAAATGAATACGGTGATAACAACGGTATAAAGCATCAGGATGATCAGCAGCGGGGAGAGGGCGCCACTGGCCAATACTAATAAACAGGAGGCAAATGAGAAAACGGTACTGATAATCAGTAAAACCGGTGCGAAGGCTTTTTGCAGGGCCAGGAAAACAAAGGAACTGATGATAAAAAGATAGGGAGGGATCATCAGGCTGCTCAGCAGGCCGGGCACCGAAAAGGACAGGTGTTGGATCAGGGTGGCCCCGGCGATCAGCGCACCGAACACACCAGACCAGGTACAGAATTCCTGCTGGCTTTTGGAAAGAGGATTAAACGGTGAATACATACGGATAAGTGTTGATCAAAAAAGCAAAAATGAATTAAAACCCCAATTCCTCTGCCGGATCCCAGAATAATTTTTTAAAATCAACTACCTGGTCATTTTTTACCCGGATCCCCTCTTTTTTCAGCAACTGTTCCATCCGGCCCGGCGGGGTGAAATGATGTTTGCCGGTAAGGAGGCCAATACGGTTGACCACGCGGTGTGCCGGAACCACAGGACGTACATTGCCGGCACCGTTCATAGCCCAGCCCACCATACGGGCCGAGGATTTGGTACCGAGGCAGGCGGCAATGGCACCATAAGAAGTAACCCTTCCCTTTGGGATCTGCCGGGCTACTTCATATACCAGGGAAAAAAAATTATCTTCTTTGGTCCCGGAGGGGCGTACGGTTTTTAATTTTTCCGTTGATTTTTTCTTTGTGGCCATTGGGTGAAGGTAATAAATGACCGGGATGAATGGAATCAGGGATGCTGCGCGGGTGCTGTATTTCCTTTTTGTTCCAGCAGGACCGAACGGCCGGGCTCGGGTACATTCTCATATTGGTAGGGGCAATGACGGCATCCGTTTCCGCAGCAATACCCTTTTTCCAGGTGATATTGCTCGGTCAGTACGATCAAACCGTCTTCGTTGAAATAATAATGTATGCCCTCAGTGAGATGGTTCATCTTTTCCTAAGATTTCTTTCAGTACCGCATCTTTTTCCTTATTGCCCAGATCGGCCGGTAATCCAAAACAGAGATAATGAATCCGGTTGCTGCCGGCAATATCCAGCGATTCATAATGGGTTTTGATTTGCAGCTCCTCCGGAACGGCAGCCTGTCCGTATACATCGTCTGTATCCTGCTGCAGCTTGCAACCATAGAGGCTGATCACTGTTTTGGTAAACCGGTACAGGTCCGGGCTGTCCGTTTTCAAATGTATATAACCACCGGGGGCGAGGAATTGTTGGTAGAGCCGGAGAAATTTCGGATGGGTCAGCCTTTTTTTGGCCTTGGACAATCTTAACTGGGGGTCCGGGAAAGTAATCCAGATCTCCGCCACTTCCCCCGGGGCGAAATATTCGGCGATTTTATCGATCTGGGTGCGGAGAAAAGCTACATTTCCGAGGCCTTGCTGCAATGCTTTTTTAGCACCCACCCAGATCCGGTTCCCCTTCAGGTCCACCCCGATAAAATTGCGATTGGGATAAAGCCTTCCCAGTCCTACGGCGTATTCCCCCTTCCCGCAGGCCAGCTCGAGGGTAAGGGGGTGATCGTTTCCGAAAAACGCGTTCCAGTTTCCAGCGGTATTTTCGGGGAACTGCAATACATTTTTAAAGGTTTCCAGCTCGGCAAACCGGGCTATTTTTTTCTGACCCATAGCGGGCAAAAGTAAACTTTATATACGGATGTAGGATCAGATCTTAACCTGCAATCCGATACCAATGATGGATTTGAACTGGAGGGCCGGGGAAGAATTGTTTTCACCGAAGAGCCGTACATCATCATCATAGATCATATCCACATTCCAGCTGAAGGCGATGTATTTTGCTACTTTGGCCGATAGGACATTGGTCATAAACACATCTACGTTCTGCGGGTCTTTTTTATAATTGGAGAATAAATCGATCCGGCTTTTATACGAGACCATTTTATTAAAGGACCGCTGGTAGCCGATGGTGGCGAAAGCGCCGTTCTGGTTGATGCTATGGGTATTGTGCTGCACCCCGTATTCTCCTTTCGCGGCCAGGCTGCTGTCTTTTACAAAGACCCAGCGGGACGTGACCGGGGATACAAAGATGGAGAGATCCTTCGTGGGTTTGTAATCGATGCCCTGGCTGAGCACCAGGTAGGCCGGGGAAAGAAAATCCGATGCGAAGGTCTTGATATTATTCGGGTAAGTATAGCCTTTCAGAAACTGCGAACGGAAATTGGCCAGTGTGGCCAGGTTGAATTTTTTATTGAGAGAGAATCCATATTTGGATAAAAGGTCAAAACGGTCATCGTTCTTACGGCTGCCGAGACTGGTGGTATTGAGGTAACCAAAGCTCACATCAAAGGTATTATCCCAGCTGTGTTTATCTTTTTTATAAAAACCGAAGAGCCGCAGGCTGGTGTTTACTGTAAAAGAAAAATCATCTCCGCCGGCTGCCCAGTTACTCTGGCTGCCCTGCCCGATGCTGAGCTGGTAGGCGCCCCCGGTACGCCAGGTATGATTACCGGTATCCGGGATATCCCGTTTTACCGTGCGGAGGGATTCCTGCTGAAGTTTCCTGACATCGGCATCCTGTGCCATCGCTGTGGAAGTTGCCAATAAGAACAAAAAGAATAAAACAGACCTGGTCATCCGGTTGGTTCGTTTACTGATAAATAGGGAGTGTTTGTCCGTTTTTCAGAGGGTGCCGCAAAGATATTGCACAGCAGAAACCGGTAAAGAAAAAAAATAGTATAAAGAAAATGTTAAATATAGCCATTAGCCAACAACCTGCGGTGCGGGATAATAATCAGTAATTAATAATTTAATAACCCCGGGCGTTTTCAATCAGAATCGTATAAGGAAACCGATGCCCACGAGCGATTTGACCTGCAGGGCGGCGGAGCGCTGGTTCTTTCCAAAAAGGCGTACGTCGTCATCATAAATAAAATCAAGGCTCCAGGATACGGATAACACCTTGCCCAGTTTGGCATTCAGGATATTCGACATAAAGAGGTCGATATTCTGCGGGTTGTGGCGGTAATTGGAAAAAAGGTCGATCCGGCTTTTATAGGTTATATGCTTATTGATTTCCCGCATATAGCTGATCGTGGCAAAAGCGCCGAATTCCAGGTTGGACTTTTTACCCGGGGATACGCCGTAAAGACCTTTATTGGAGAGCGCGGTATCGCGGACAATCACCCAGCGGGCGGTAACCGGTGAGAAGAAGATCGAATGGTTTTTATTGGGTTTGTAATCCAGACCCAAACTGGTCAGCAGGTAACCCGGCGCCATAAAAGCCGAAGAAAAAGTCTTTACATTATCAGGGTACGTGTATCCTTTGAAAAGCTGGGAACGGAGGTTGACCAGCCCGGAGAGGTTGAGTTTGGGGTTCAGCGCA
>JBBIGW010000102.1:0-13531 GCA_037447355.1 Bacteroidia bacterium
CTCGCCGTAATACTGGCCGGGAATACACCGCTCATGGCCGAAAATCCTTCCGCCCCGCTGAAACTTTTTATTTTCCATTTCCCTTTCGGACCCAGCAAGTCAAATTTCATTTCGGTTGAAGTATCGGTCGGGTTGGTATTCCAGATAATGGGCGATCTGAAATCATAGGGTCCCCATTCAGTGATCAGGATGTTTTTGCGGCCTGCCAGTTTTCCATTTCCTTTAAAAGGATCCGCCGGGTTCTTAATATCCGGTAGTACGGCTGTGGTATCCAGCAGGTCAACTTCACTGGTATCAATATTCGTCACGGTTGAATCCAGTTTCCACTTGTTTTCTCCCGAATATGTGTTTTCTGCAATGTGCAGGCTGTCCGTCCGGGTAAGATTCAACACCAGTATGTGCTGGTTGAAACTGTTCATCGCAATAATATAATCCGCACTGCGGGTGTCCCGGTATTTTACATAACCCCAGTCCGGGGACTGCTGTTTCCCTGACCAAAGCCGGATCGCTTCCCTGTCCTTCGAAAAAAGATTGTACGAAATCTCATTGTGCAGCCCATGTTCGATCGCAATGGCGATCCGGTTATCACGAAACTGGTTATTGCAGAATTTAGAAGAATAACTGTACCCGCCCCAGATACCGTGGTCGCATTCAAAAATCCGGTTACCCGTTACCGACACCCGGCTGAAGGTAACCTCCACCCCATTCGTGGGTGCATAGGAAAAATCGTTTTGCAGGATCACATTATCATTGCATCCCCCCTCCCCGGTATCCATCGTGGTTTGTCCCGCCCAGAGGAAGAATCCATCCCCGCAATGGGTGGCGGAGTTCTTATAGAAAACATTATAGTTACTTTGTTCATACACCAGGAACCCGGCACTGTCCTGCCCGCGGTTGTACAACCCATGACTGTAGCCTCTTACATTAAAATTGAGCCGGTTGAACGAAAATTCATTGGCATTGCAACGGTACAACCCGATCCCGATCCCTGAATTAAAAGAAAAATCATTGTTATAGATCTTCCCGTGATCTGATTCCATCATCAGCAATGCATTCTGTCCTCCTGTAACCTGGCAGTTCCGGATCACGGCCCTGTCACAATTCCGCAAATACATCGCCGCCCCATACCGCAGCCATTCATCTTTTTCATTGTGGTGGTAACTTAACCAGTCGGACAGATCTTCTTTTTCCTGCGTACTGTTCAAATGCGGACGATAATTATAGCTGAAATCACACTGCTCCAGTGTCAGCTGTTCCACATTACGGGCCAGCAGGGCCACTTTATAGCCCCGGGCCCTCAGGTTTTTAATCGTAATATTTTTACTGTTCCGGACCAGGATGGCCACCCCGGAAAATTCATCCGGCGTTTTCTTCCCGTTGCTTCCTTTTAATTCAGCAGCGTTAAAATCGATGACCAGGTTATTTCCTTCAATCAGCAATACCGGTTGGGAAGTATCGGCAGGAGCCTCTAACCGGTACAGCCCTTTTTTGATCTTCACCGTCCGGCTGATCTTCATCCCGGCCTGCAGTGGCATTTCCTGTGCAGCTGTAAAAAGGGACGGGCAAAGCACCAACAGCAACAGCATTCTTTTTATCATCATTTTGAGTTTACTTGCATCAATTTACGGCAATAATGGAGAAAACGACCCGGACCGGTTCTAAAACCCGCAGGTTATTGAAAGCACTGCTGAAGATAGCAGTAACCCTGCTTTGCCTCTGGTATGTATCGGGCCGGATTGATTTTTCCAAAGCCGCCGCTGCCCTGGAAAAAGCGAAATGGTCTTACCTGTTCCCGGCCCTGCTGGCTTTTATCATTTCTAAAATTATTTCAGCGGCCCGGCTGAATATTTATTTCCGGGATATCCGGATTGGCCTGTCACCGGGAGAAAATATCCGCCTCTATTGGCTTGGCATGTTTTATAACCTGTTCCTTCCCGGGTCCATCAGCGGGGATGCCTACAAGGTAATCCTGCTGACAAAAAGATTCGGGGTTCCTTACCGGGATACGATGGCCGCTGTAGTACTCGACCGTATCAGTGGCTTGACAGGGCTGGGGCTCCTGCTGGCCCTGTACTCATTTCTGGTACCCATCCCTGCGATGTACCCCTGGTTCATAGCTGTCTCTGCCTGCCTTTCCCTCCCCGCTTTTTACTTTATCATAAGACGATACTTTGTAGTTTTCGTCCCCGGATTCCGCCCCACCCTCCTGCTGGGCATACTGGTACAAATGACCCAGGTAATTTGTATTTACCTGTTAATGGCCGCCCTGGCAACCCCGGTTTCGGCCACGGCCTGTATCTTTCTTTTTTTAGTTTCTTCTGCTGTATCAGTATTGCCCATTACGATCGGCGGGTTGGGGATCCGGGAACTGGTATTCCTGAAAGGAGCCGCTTATTTTGGCCTGACCGCGGAGACAGCCGTGCTGATCAGTTTCCTGTTCTACCTGCTTACCTTATTTACTTCAGCCTGGGGAGGGATCTTTATTTTCAAAAGCCCGCTAAATGAAAAAGGGCTCAGTGATGAGCCCTTAATCTTTTAAGGTAGTTCTTCATACTCTTTGAATCAGGCCTTTTCCAGGAAATGGGATAAAAACGGGGAATTCCGCTTTTTAAGCAGCAAACACGATGCCATACAGGTATTATTCCCTTGATTTGGATTAAAATCTCCGGTTTTTCTCCCATACTGCGGGGTACCGGAATAAAAAATCCTGCTCCGGGGAGCAGGATCTTATTCATCAGGTCAGTTTATTTTATTACGCACTCACTTTCCCCTTCACCTTGGCAATCACCTCTTCAGCGATATTTGCCGGCGCGGGATTGTAATGAGAGAATTCCATCGTGGAGGAAGCACGGCCGGAGCTCAGGGAACGCAGTTGGGTTACATACCCGAACATTTCGCTCAGCGGCACTTTGGCCTTGATCACTTCTGCACCGGCACGGGTATCCATACCTTCCAGCATTCCCCGGCGGCGGTTCAGGTCACCGGTCACATCACCCATGTACTGGGCGGGTGTGATGACCTCCACTTTCATGATGGGTTCCAGCAATACGGGCTTGGCCTTTCTCGCTGCTTCACGGAAACCCTGCTTGGCGCAAAGTTCGAAAGACATGGAGTCAGAGTCCACCGCGTGGAAGCTGCCATCAAATACACGGATCTTCATATTATCAACCGGGTAATTGGCCAGCACACCGGTAGTCATCGCCTGCTCAAAACCCTTCTGGATCGCCGGAACAAATTCACGGGGAATAGATCCGCCAAACAGGTCATTTACAAACTGGTAATGTTTATCGGGATTCTCTGTTTTCCATTCTGCATCCACCGGTCCGAGACTGAACTGGATATCCGCGAACTTACCGCGTCCACCCGTTTGCTTCTTCAGGGTCTCGCGGTGTTCAATGGTAGCCTGGAAGGCTTCTTTATAGGCCACCTGGGGAGCACCCTGGTTGACTTCCACTTTAAATTCACGGCGCATCCGGTCGATAATGATCTCAAGATGCAGCTCACCCATTCCACGCAGGATCGTTTGGCCGGTATCCTCGTCGGTATTCACACGGAGTGTGGGATCTTCTTCCACGAGTTTGGCAATAGCCATACCCATTTTATCCACGTCAGCCTGTGTTTTCGGCTCCACCGCCACGGCGATTACCGGTTCAGGGATAAACATATTTTCCAGTGTGATCGGGTGGTTCTCATCGCAGAGGGTATCACCGGTCTTGATCTCTTTGAAACCTACGGCCGCGCCAATATCACCAGCTTCGATAAAATCGATCGGATTTTGCTTGTTGGCAAACATCTTCATGATCCGGCTGATCCGCTCTTTCTTACCGCTTCGTACATTCAATACATAAGAACCGGCATCGAGATGACCGGAATAACAACGGAAGAACGCGAGGCGGCCCACAAACGGGTCGGTCATGATCTTGAAAGCAAGTGCCGCAAAAGGAGCTTTCGGATCAGCTTTACGGGTTTCGGATTCACCGCTATCAGGGTTGGTACCCACGGTATCAGGAATATCGATCGGGGAAGGCAGGTAACGGCAAACCGCATCCAGGGCCGTTTGCACCCCTTTATTTTTAAAGGAAGAACCACACATCATCGGTACAATGCTCAGGTCAACCGTGGCTTTCCGGATAGCTTCATGCATTTCATCTTCGGTGATACTGTTGGGATCCTCAAAGAATTTCTCCATCAACCGGTCATCGTACTCCGCAACGGCTTCCACCAGGCTGGCTCTCCATTCCTGGGCTTCTTCCAGCATATCGGCAGGTACTTCAATTTCATCAAAGGTCATCCCTTCGGTTTCCATATGCCAGATGATCCCTTTCATTTTGATCAGGTCCACCACCCCTTTGAAATCATCTTCCGCACCGATCGGTAACTGCAGGGGCACCGCTTTGGAACCCAGCATTTCTTTCACCTGTTTTACCACCATTAAGAAATCCGCACCGGCCCGGTCCATTTTATTCACAAACCCGATCCGGGGAACCCCGTAACGGTTGGCCTGGCGCCATACAGTCTCCGACTGGGGCTCCACCCCGTCAACAGCGGAGAACAGGGCAATCAGGCCGTCCAGCACCCGCATGGAACGTTCAACCTCCACGGTAAAGTCCACGTGACCCGGAGTATCAATAATATTAAACGAATATTTCTTTGTATCAGGAGTCGCTTTACCCAGCACGGTCGGGAAATTCCACTGGCAGCTGACAGCCGCAGAGGTAATCGTGATCCCTCTTTCTTTTTCCTGTTCCATCCAGTCGGTGGTGGCGGCACCATCATGCACCTCCCCGATCCGGTGGATCATACCGGTATAACGGAGGATACGCTCCGTAGTGGTGGTTTTACCCGCATCGATGTGGGCGGCAATACCAAAGTTTCTTTGAAATTTTAAATCGGCCATGACTATTTGTTTGTTGTTTTGTTTTAAGTTTTTCGGGTTTGTATATTTTTTGTTGTCCTCGTTCTGAACCCTGCTCATCGTCCCTTGCTTGCACTCTTCGGGGTTCTGTTCGCTGCCCAACTTGTTTTTGTTCTGGAAAATCAGCTAATAATAATGGAGGTTCCCGCAAACGGAACGATCAGCTGATATGGTAGATTAGACTCTCATAGACCGCCACTTGAAGAAAAACCCCTGACCCCGCTTTCCAATACAACTTTGGTTTTACCTAATGGCGGCGCAAAGGTAGAAGAATTTCCTGAAAAATAAAGCCTGAATATAAGAGAATCCGGACTGTGGAAAAATAGACAGGTGCAGTAACAGGCTCCTTTTCAGCCGGTCAGGCCTTCCCGCGTCTGCCAGGCCGGTTAACATCCGCCAATCCCTGGGAGACTTTTTTTCGTAAATATGCGTATGGAAAGAAAAATATATAACCCCATCCAGAAAGACCAGGTCATTTTCCTTAAAACAGCTGCAGAAACCGGGGGTGCCTGTACCCTGGTGGAAGTGGAACTGGCTGACGGTGGCGGGGTTGGCCTGCATTACCATAAGACTTTTTCAGAACAGTTTGAATGCCTGGCAGGTGAAGTACAGGTTCAATTGGGCAAGGAAATACAGGTACTGAGACCGGGAGAAAAAGTCATGGCCGCAGCAGGTATTAACCACCTGTTCCGCAACCGCAGCGGCAAACCCTGTACATTCCGTGTGGAATTGAAACCGGCCAGCCGCGGATTCGAGGAGTCACTGCAAATCGGGTACGGCCTTGCAGGAGACGGGCAATGTAAACCAAACGGATTCCCGAAAAACAAGCAGGTACTGGCCTGGCTTTTTGATATCAGTGAAAGCAACCTGCCCGGTTGGATGAGCTTATTTGAATTTATATTAAGGAAGCAGGCAAAAAAAGCCCGGCAAAAAGGGCTGGATAAATTAATGCGGGATCGCTACGTGAAGTACTGATCATTTTACTGCAATAAAAAAAGTCCCCTGCAACAAGGGGACTTTTCAATTTTATAATTAGCAATTGCTTACTTGTAGTAGCTCAGCGTCAGCTCGGACCGGCGGTTTTGCTGGCGCCCGGCGGCTGTTTTATTATCAGCAACAGGCTTGGTTTCACCATAACCGGTAGCCGTGATACGCCCGGCATCAATTCCTTTTCCGGCCAGGTAAGTCTTAACGGCATCCGCGCGGCCCTGGCTCAGGGTAAGGTTTTTATCATCATTCCCTACATTATCTGTATGTCCATCCACATTCAGGCTCATGGCGGGATTATCCTTCATGATCTGCGCCACTTCGTTAAGTCCCTTGAATGATTTGGCCTGCAATTTTGAACTGCCGGTAACGAAAAGGATGTTCTTAGCAGCCATATTGACCTTTTGCTTTACTTCCTCCGTGATCACCGGGCAACCAAAGTTTTCTTTCACTCCAGGAACCGTTACACATTTATCTTCTTCGTCATTCACACCGTCACCATCTGTATCCGGTACCGGGCAACCCTGGTAACGGGCTACGCCAGCCACGGTCGGGCATTTATCTTCTTCATCATTGATACCATCCTTATCGGTATCGGGGATCGGGCATCCTTTGTAACGGGCCAGTCCGGGAACAGTGGGGCATTTATCCTCTTCATCATTGATACCATCCTTATCCGTATCCGGAATGGGACAACCCTGGTATTTTTCAATTCCCTTTACGGTCGGGCATTTATCCAGGCTGTCGATAATACCGTCAGCATCCGTGTCAGCAGGTGGACGCGGAGCTTCAATCACCACGGGTTCTTTCTTCTTACCCAGGCGCCCGGCAATTCCAATGCTATGCTGTAAATGATAATTGGCTGTTTCGTTTGTAACCGGTACGCGGTAAGTAGAGGTAATAAACAGGTGCGCCTCATCCAGCAGGTTGACCTTCACACCCAGTCCCAGCGGCAGGAAAGCCCCGAAATATCCACGGTATTTATGGGCCCCCACACCGGCAATCAGGTAAGGCTGCACCCAGTATCTTTCGGTGGTGAGTTTCAGGTTCATGGACGCATTGGCTTCAAGTAAGAGGCTGTTATCTGTAAAATTCTTGTTCGGCATGGGATAACGAAGGAAGGAAGCACCCAGGGAAGCCGCCATATCGATATGTTTCCTGACCCCTTTGAAATAGGTAACCGCCATACCCGGTGCCATCTCTTTAATCTTGGCAAACCGCTTACTACTGATCACCTGGCTCAGGGATGTGGTGCGGATCCTATCAGGAGTAATAAAGTCATTCAGAAAAAAACTAACACCAATGGCTTTGGGCCTGATTTCATCATCCTGGGCTTTGACAGCAGGTACGATCAGATACAATGCAACAATAGCAGATAATATCTTCTTCATAAAGAGATAGTTTGGTTTTAATCACGGCAAAAATAACAGGTATGTTCAATATCCTAAAATAAATTATTTAGTTAATATTCACGGGTTTGGGAGCCTTTTTTTTAAAAAAAAGAGGGATTGGGCAGCAGCCCCGCCCGGCCGGGGGCCGGTTTGGCTTATTTATTCCTGAAAAAACGTTCCCGGAGACTTTTATCCTCGCCGTACACATCATCATAAAAAACAACGTTCCCTTTTTGCCCCTCGCAGGTAAAATACCGGATAAAGACCGGCAGCCTGTTCCGAAGGGTAATGGTCTTTTTCTGCTTGCTTTTCAGCCATGATTTTACAGAATCGATCCGCGTGGCGGAACGGCCTCCCACCTGGCTGCTGTCATTCCGGAGCAGGTACCAGGCCAGCTTTTCCCATTCCTGCACCCGCACACAACCATGGCTCAGGGAACGCATGGCATTGGCAAACAGGTAGCGCTGGTTGGTATCGTGCAGGTAAACCGAGTACTTATTATCAAAAACAAATTTCATGATCCCAAGGGCATTGGCATCCCCGCTTCCCTGTACCACCCGGTACGGGATCCCTTTGCTGTACTTTGACCAGTCTACACTATAGGGATCCACTTCATTCCCGTCCTTGTCCACCAGGCTGAAGCCCTTCCGCGCCAGGTAACCCGGGTTCCTTTTTACAGCCGGCAAGATCTCCTTCAAAATAATACTGGGCGGAGGAACCCATTGCGGATAGGTGATGAGTGAGGATACAGCACTCGTCAGCAACGGTGTTCGTGTTTTGGCTTTCCCGCTTATAACTTTTGAACTGAATTTCACGTCATTACCCTCCACTACTTCCATATAATTTGCGGAAGTATTTACCCAGATATAGTTGGAAGGCATTTTTTCCGGCAACTGCTTGTATTTGTCCAGGCTGATCGCAATCCGGGCAAATTTTTCCCGGTCATCTGTATTCAGCATCCGGACAGTACCCTCCCCGGCCCTGCCATCCACGGTTATTCCTTTTTTCTTTTGGAACAGTTTTACCGCTTCGGCCAGTCTGGTTGAATCAGCCGGTATACTGTCAGACCCGATTAAACCTTCCTCATAAAGTCTTTTCTGGAGAAACCGGTTAAAGCGTTGCTGGTCTTTTTCGGGATATGGGATCCTGGTATATGTTTTATAATCTGCCTGGGCCAGGAAATTGGGAATCGCCGCTTTGAGCAACTGATAGCCCCGGGCCGAAGGTTCCAGCGAACGCACTACCTTTGCGATCCCTTTTTGTTTGATTTCATCAAAGCGGGACAGGTAAAATTCATCCTTCAGTACAGAATCTTTACGCAGGCTGACGCTGTCTTGCGGCAAGCGCCCCAGTTTTACATCTTTGACGATCCGGGCAAAAGCATCCGTAAACAGTAGGTCCGCCATTGCCCACCATTTTGCATCTTTCCGGTCTTCTTTTGCCAGGCTGTCTGCAGCGATCCGCTCCCAGATTAATTTTAGTTCACTGATATGATATTCTTCCGGAAATAACCCGAACAAGCGGGAATCATGGATGAAGCGGTAAAGGGAATCCGCTTCGGGTAACCAGCTCTGGCCCCGACTCCAGAAAGGAGAAAAATCTGTTTGTTGGTAAACCAGGCGAACCAGCCCCGGCTGGATCAAAATAAGACCGGAGTCTTCTATTTTGCCACTGTCGGCATTGGCCTTTTGCAGACGCTCTTTGATCAGGAGGGTGGTTTTCCTTGCCAGGTCTTCGGGACTGACCGATACAGTATCTGCGGGCTGCCCGTTTCCCTTGCAGGCAATGAACAGGGTCCCGGCAAAAAAAATATACACAAACGGGTACAAAGTCTTCTTCATCATAAAGAGGTTGGCAGCTGGAGTGAGTAATGGCGTTAAACAGATCTACCTGTACAACAAAATAAGCAATCGTTTTAAGATTCGCCCGATAGTTTGACTGATTTTTTTACAGGTCCGGGAGGATTGTGCGGATGCCGGGTGCCGGCGCTGATACAGTCTGCTGACCGAAAACCTATTGTAACCGGATCACATCGGTTACTGCGCCGGTATTAATGGGGCCATAGATATGCGGGAAAGTATCCTGTGTGGAAGGGGACCAGTCAAATACGTAGTGACTGGTGAGCCGGTCCGTATCGATCACCAGTTTGACCAAACCGCTTTGCCCGGCAAAATAACGGTCCAGCACAGCAGCTACCTGGTGTTCCTGCGAGCAGTGAATAAAACCTTCCGCTTTCAGTGAGGGATGTTCATAAAATCCTTTTTGCTTCGCAGCCTCCCATTCACCGGCCGTGGTAACATGATAGATGACAGGCATTATAGTACTCGTTTAATTTTTTGCTCCAGCAACAGGAAATCAGCGATCACGATGGCTGTTACGGCTTCCACGATCACCGGCGCCCGCAGGGCCACACAGAGATCATGACGTCCTTTCACTGAAAAATCTTCTGTTTTACCGGTATCCCAGTTCAGGCTGTTCTGTTCTTTGGGTGTTGAAGAAGTGGGTTTAACGGCCAGCCGGAAAACCAGCTCGTTCCCGTTACTGATCCCGCCTACCACCCCGCCGGCATGATTGGTCCTTGTTTTCCCGCTCACGTCTTCGATTGCGTCATTGTGCTCAATACCAAACATGGCGGCGGCGGCAAAACCGGTTCCGAACTCTACGCCCCGGACGGCCGGAATAGCGAAGAGAATATGAGAGAGCGTTGATTCCAAGGAATCAAAATAGGGTTCGCCCAACCCAACAGGCAAGCCATTGATCCTGCATTCGACAACCCCACCCACGGAATCTTTTGCATCAATGGCCTTTTGAAGACCTTTTTCCAAATCCATTTCTCCACCGATCGCCGTTACAGTTGCCTGGATACGGATACCCGTCATCAGTTTTTTTGCAATGGCCCCTGCTGCCACCAGGCCCGTTGTCAGCCGGGCACTGAAATGACCGCCACCGCGGTAATCTTCATACCCGCCGAATTTCTGGTGTGCCACCCAGTCGGCATGTCCCGGACGGGGTATGCTTCTCTGCTTATTGTAATCTTCGCTTCTTGTATTATTGTTTTCAAAAAGGATCGTTACCGGGAACCCGGTTGTTTTCCCATTAAATACCCCGCTTTTGAAAATGGGGTAGTCGGATTCCTGCCTGGGTGTTGTTCCTTTTTGGGTACCGCCTTTTCTCCTTTCCAGGTCGGGAAGCAGGTCCCCGGGAGTTAAGGATAAACCTGCGGGACATCCATCAATGGTGATCCCCACTGATTCCCCGTGTGATTCTCCAAAAATGGAAACCCTGAAAAGACGTCCGAATGCGTTCAAAGCTTATAAATTGAATTGTTGAAAGGGTAAAGATACAGCGGCCCCGATAGATTTCAGATCATTATAAAACTCAGGATAGGACTTTTTCACAGCACCCGCTTCTTCAATCCGGGTATCTCCTTCGGCCCTCAAAGCGGCTACTGCACAGGCCATAGCAATCCGGTGGTCATGATGGGAACGAACAATTGCCCCTTTAACGACGCTTCCTCCATGCACCTTCATTGTATCTCCGTCCAGTTCGATCCGCACCCCCATTTTACCAAACTCTTCCTGCAGGGTCAGGGCCCGGTTGCTCTCTTTATGTGCCAGCCGGCTTACCCCTTTAATTGTCGTCAGGTCCTTGCAATAAGCAGCCAGTGTCACCAGCGGTGGAAACAGGTCCGGGCAATCCGTCGCGTCAAATGCAAACCCCTTCATTTCTGCCGGGTGCAGTTTGATTCCCTTTGCCTCCATTGCAATCCCTGCATCCGCCGCCATCAGGGCCTCCACAATGGCTTTATCGGCCTGGGTGGAGGAAAGATCCAGTCCGCGGACAGTAATGGGTCCGGCAATAGCGCCGGCAACCAGCAGGAAAGCACCGCCACTCCAGTCACCTTCCACCGTGTAATGAATGGCATGTTCCGATGCAGGGAGTCGCGGGCCCGGATCCGCTTCAAAATAAAATTCCCGGTAGTCCCGGTTCTCCGGTACTTTCAAACCAAACTGCCTCATCACATCGAGAGTCAGGTCAATATATGGCCGGCTTTTTAAGCCATCCACTTTAATGGATACACCGGATGCCCGGGAAGCCGAATAAGCCATCAGCAAACCGGTCAGGAACTGTGAGCTCAAAGAACCGTCCACTTCAATATCTGCCGGAATCAAAGGTCCCTGTACCTGCAGGGGCAATTTTCCCTGCTGACTTTTGATTTTTACATGCAGCCGGGGAAGGATCTCATCAAAAAAATCCATCGGGCGGGTTACCAGGCTTCCTGTACCATTGATGGTGACCGCCTGGTCACTCAGGGCCACGAGGGGGGTGAACATCCGGATACTGAGACCGGATTCCCCGCAACTGATTTCCGCCGCAGTTGGTTGAACTCCTTCACTTTTTACCTGCAAGGTCCCTTCCACAAATTCAGCCTTCGCTCCCAGGCGCCGGATGATATCCAGTGCCGCTTTATCGTCATTGCTGTGCCCGGGATTATGTATGATCGTATCCCCGATGCGCAAAAGGGCGGCCGCACAGGCCCTTTGCATCGAACTCTTGGAAGCGGGGGCCTGGAGGGTACCTTTTAATTCCGATGGATGTATGGTTACGTTCACTGTTATAATGCTTGAATGATTCTTTCGAGTTGCTTCAATGAAATACTTTTGATCACGCCCCTGCCGGTTTTCTCCAGCAGCACATAGTTCATTTCGCTCCGCTCCCTCTTCTTATCCATCTTTAATACGTTAAAGACTTTTTGTTTGTCAAAAGAAGCATAAGTGGGCAGTTTGTATTTTTCCAGCAGCGCCACCACTTTCCCGGTTTGCTTAAACCCGGTGAGCTGTTCAGAAATATGGCAGGCATAGGTCATCCCGATGGAAATGGCCTGCCCGTGAAGCAATTCGTACTGGGTTTCCAGTGCATGTCCCAGTGTGTGACCGAAATTCAGCAGGCGCCGGTCTGCTTTTTCAAACTCATCTTTCTTTACGACATTGATCTTGATGAGTGCATTCCGCTGTACAAGATCACAAATGGACTGCTGCCTGCGCTGGTAATGGGCCAGTGTATGCTGCTCCAGGTCCGCGAACATGGCTGCATCTTTAATACAGGCATGCTTGATGATCTCCGCGAAACCGTTTTCCCAATCCGCCTGCGGCAATGATTTCAGGAAGGCCATATCATGCAGGATAAACGCCGGTTGCCGGATCACACCCACCATATTCTTGTACATCCCCACATCAATGCCGTTCTTCCCTCCAATCGATGCATCCACCAGGCCGAGCACCGAGGTCGGAATGAAACCGAAACGGATACCGCGCATATATACCGAAGCGATATAGCCGGTCAGGTCCGTGATCACCCCTCCTCCCACTCCCACCAGTGTGGTCTTGCGGTCAGCTTCCAGTTGTATCAGCTGCTCCACCACGGCATCTACGGTTGATTGGATCTTGTAGGCTTCCCCCGCCTTCAGCACAATGGTATTCCAGCCTTTAAACCGTTTGGCATGGGCTTTATACACATGCTCATCGGTAATGATCACAGTGGCTTTCGGGTCCGTAATCTTTTTCAGCTGGCTGATCCCGCCGGCAAAATAGAAGTCCGTGGACGAAGCTGAAAACCTGTAATTGACGTGTTTCATTATTTACTTTAAATACCATTCGGAATGGGATGCTCTCCAAATGAGCGTTGAACACCTGCCTGCCGGCAGGCAGGTTAAACATTGAACATATATCAGGCGAGTAATATTCAATGTTCAATTTTCAATATCAACTTTTCAATATCAACTATCCAACACCTTCTTCTGGTGATTGATACTCTCCATATGCACCGCATCGAGGTACTTGGTGATAAACTCTTTGCTGAGACCGATCTTGTCCCCTTTCACTGAGGCTCTTTCGATGATCTCATTCCAGCGGCTGGTTTGCAGGATGGTGATATTATTATCCTTCTTATAACGGCCGATCTGTTCCGCGATTTTCATCCGCTGTCCAAGTATCTGCATCAGCTCATCATCGAGGTGGTTGATCTTCTGGCGCAGCGCTTCCAATGCGGCATGGTATTCCTCCGAATTAACATCTTCTTTTCTCCAGGTAATACTGTCCAGCATTTCTGCCAAGCGTTCAGGGGTCACCTGTTGTTTGGCATCGCTCCAGGCGCTGTCCGGATCAATATGACTTTCGATCATCAGCCCGTCATAATCCAGGTCGATCGCTTTTTGCATTACTTCCAGCAGGATATCCCT
>JBBIGW010000103.1:0-13377 GCA_037447355.1 Bacteroidia bacterium
AAAGCGGTATGCGGCAGGACAGTATGTGGAGTACCGGTGTGGTGCTGGCGGATATCAATAATGACGGCTGGCTGGATATCTATATCTGCAATTCCGGTCATATGGATGATGGCCACCGGCGCAATAAATTATACATCAATAATCATGACCTGACGTTTACAGAACGGGCTGCTGATTACGGGCTGGATCACTCGGGTTTCTGTACCCAGGCCAGTTTTTTTGATTACGATCTCGACGGCGACCTGGATTGCCTGCTGATCAATAACAGCCCGCTGCCATTCAGTTCGCTCAACTATGCCAGTATGAGGGATACGGATATAAACCAGTGGAATGTAAAAGACCCGTTAAAGGGAGGCGGGAATCATTTGTACCGCAATGATGATAATCACTTCCATGAAGTAACCCGGGAAGCCGGGCTGCATACGGGGCTGATCAGTTTTGGCCTGGGCGTGACGGTGGGGGATATCAATGGTGATGGCTATCCCGATATTTATATAGGGAATGATTTTATTGAGAAGGATTACCTGTACATCAACCGGCAGGACGGTACATTCAAAGATGAGCTGGAAGACCGGGTGCAGCATATCAGCATGTCATCCATGAGCACGGACCTGGCCGATATCAATAACGACGGTTACCCGGATATCTTTACCACCGATATGATTCCCGATGATGACTACCGGCTGAAGACCACGGGAACCTATGACAATGTGGACCTGTTCAACAGCAAACTGAAGGCTGGCCTTTATTACCAGTATGTACGGAATACGCTGCAGGTGAATAACGGCAACGGAACTTTTTTCGAGACCGCCAACTATTCCGGCGTATTCGGGACTGACTGGAGCTGGGGAGCTTTGTTCTTTGATGCGGATAATGACGGGTACAATGATATCTATGTCTGCAACGGGATCAACCGGGACCTGACGGATCTTGATTTCCTGGATTTCTTTTCCAACGATGTGTACCAGCAGATGCTGCAGACCGGCAAGCGGAATGAGATCAGTGAAATATTGAATCATATACCAGTCACGCCCTTACCCAACCGGTTTTTCCGCAATAAAACCAACCTCGCTTTTGAAGATATTGGTAAGAAATGGGGATTTGATACTCCCTCTTTTTCCAATAGTGTTGCCTATGGCGACCTGGATAATGACGGGGACCTGGATTTGGTGTTGAACAATGAGAACCAGTCCAGTTTTGTGTATCGCAATAACAGCCGTGAGCGTGGGGAGAATGGATATGTTGGGATAAAGCTGAGGGGCCGTAAGGGGAATGAGTTTGGGATCGGGACGAAGATAAAGCTGTATGGAGGTGGCCAGGTATTTTACCGGGAGCAGGTACCGGGTCGTGGCTTCCAGTCGAGCGTGGATTATAAGCAGGTGATAGGGGTTGGGCGGTTAAAGAAGATCGATTCGTTGGAACTGATCTGGCCGGACCGGAGCTATACGCGGTATTATGATGTGAAACTGAATGAAGTGCGGGAGTATAATCAGCCGGCAACACCGGGTCCATTAGCATATAGCAATGAGATAAAAGCAACTCCGCTGCTGATAGCTGACAGTACGGATATGGATGGTCACAGGGAGGATGATTATATAGATTTTTACTATGAGCGTAATCTCCCGGAACTGTTATCGAGAGAGGGTCCTGCGATGTCGGTGGGCGACGTGAACGGGGATGGGAGAGCGGATGTGTATATGGGAGGGGGCAAGGGCCAGGGCGGCCGGATATATGAGCAGGGGCCGGAAGGTAAACTGGTAAGGAAAGAGCAGAAGGGTTTTGAGATGTATGCGGATTTTGAGGATGTGGTATCGCTGTTCTTTGATGCGGACGGGGACGGGGACCTGGATCTGTATGTGGGAGCGGGAGGTAATAATATGACAACGGGGAGCCGGGAGTCCCAGCACCGGTTGTACAGGAATGACGGGAAAGGGAACTTCAGTATAGAGCTGAGTGCTTTTCCGAATAATGACATGAATACCGGTGTGGCGGCGAACTATGATTATGACGGGGACGGGGATGAGGATTTGTATGTGGGTAGCCGGAGTGTGCCGTATCACTACGGGAGTTCACCGCAGAGTTATGTATATAATAATGACGGGCAGGGTCATTTTACCGATGTAACGGAACAGTTGAATAAAGGCCTTGCCAGGAGGGGGATGATCACGGGAGCGGAGTGGTCGGATGTAACGGGAGACGGGCGGAAGGAACTGGTGCTGGTGGGAGAGTGGATGGCGCCGGTGATCTATGGGTACAATAAAACAACTAACAAACTGGAAGAACTGAAACAAACCGGATTGGAGGAACTGTATGGATGGTGGCAGACGGTGAAGACGGGCGACCTGAACGGGGACGGGAGAGCGGACCTGGTGCTGGGTAATATCGGGGAGAACTTTTACCTGCGACCGGATAAGGAGCACCCGGTAAAGCTGTGGTTAAATGATTTTGACGGGACGGGTACAGTGGATCATTTTTTAACAAGGAGCGTGGGGGGCCGTGATGTGCCGGTGTTTTTGAAGCGGGAGATCACGGACCAGTTCCCGCTGCTGAAGAAGGAGAACCTGCTGCACCGGGAGTATGCGAAGAAGGATGTGGAGGGTTTGTTTGGCAGGGAGCTGGTGAAGGGATCGGAGCAGAAGCTGTTCACGTATTGCAAATCGGTGGTGGCCTACAATGAGGGAGGAGGCAGGTTCCGGGTGGAAGCGCTGCCGCTGTGGGTGCAGTTGTCGAGTGTGAATGCCATCGAACTGACGGACCTGAACGGGGATGGAAGAGCGGACCTGGTGCTGGGGGGCAATAAGTTTGTGTTTCCGCCGCAGTTTGGGAGACTGGACGGGAGTTATGGTCATGTGCTGCTGAATGAGGGGGGCGGGAAGCTGAAGTATATCGGGAACCGGGAGACGGGACTGCGGGTGAGGGGAGAGGTGAAGGGAATCCGAGTCATCCGGATGGGGGACCGGGGCTGCCTGCTGTTCGCTGTCAATAGTGAAAAACCCGCTATGTACAGGATTAAAAAATAAATTGTACTGCCAGGAGGGCAGCTGATGCGTAATTGAGCTAAGAGTGAGGGAGGAAAGCGTTAAAGAAGAAGTAAATGGCTGATGGGGCGGTTTTGATAGACAGCTGAACCTGTAAAACCAAAAAAATAACCTTTGCATTGATCAGTTGAACACAGCATGGGTAGTGGCCATGTACTGACTGTTTCAATTAAATAATGATATTCGCCTGAATTGAATACGCAAACAACATATCCCCTTACCGGGTTCCTTTCCCGCCTTGCACTGACCCTGGCAGGCTTTTGGCTGCTGTTGCTGACGGCCTGCAGTTCAAAAAAGGAAATAAAAGATCCCCTGTTTATAACAAGGGACAGCAAGGCTACTGGCATTGCATTCCGGAATGATCTTACTTATACAAAGGACTTCAACCTGTTTAAGTACATGTATTTCTACAATGGCAGCGGGTTGGGCGCGGGTGACTACAATAAGGATGGCAAAGTGGATCTCTTTTTTGGCTCCAACCAGGGAAGGAATCGCCTGTACCTGAACGAGGGAAACCTGAAATTTACGGACCAGACCCTTGCAGCCGGCATACCTGATGACGGAGGCTGGACCACCGGGATCTCGGTGGTGGATATCAATAACGACGGGTGGCTGGACATTTATGTGTGCAGGGTGGGGAACTTTGAAACCCTGAAAGGGAAGAACCAACTGCTAATAAATAAGGGAAACAACAAGGAGGGAGTTCCGGTTTTCGCGGATGAAGCGGAATCGTACGGACTGGCTTTCTCCGGCTTCAGCACCCAGGCGGCATTTTTTGATTATGACCTCGATGGCGACCTCGATATGTTCCTGTTGAATCATTCAGTGCACCAGAACGGGACGTTCAAACCCCGGGCTGAATTTATCAATACCTATCACCCGCTGTCCGGTGACCGGTTTTACCGCAATGACAATGGGAAGTTCACGGATATCACCCGTGAAGCGGGGATTCAGAGTTCAGCGATCGGGTACGGGCTCGGTATCGTGGTATCCGATGTGAACCTGGATGGTTACCCGGATATTTATATCGGGAATGATTTTCACGAGAACGATTATCTCTACATCAACCAGCAAAACGGAACGTTTAAAGATGAATGCAGTGAGCGGATGATGCATACCAGCCAGTTTTCGATGGGGGTGGATGCGGCGGATATTAATAATGATGGCTGGCCGGAGATCATTTCGGTGGACATGCTCCCCGCCGACCCCTACATTCTCAAGCGTTCACTCGGGGAGGATACCTGGGATATTTTTAATTTTAAGATAGGGGCGGGGTACAGTCACCAGTACACCCGGAATAACCTGCAGGTGAACCAGCGCAATGGACTCTTCAGCGAAACCGGTCTTTACAGTGGTATTGCTGCCACCGACTGGAGCTGGGCCCCCCTCTGGATGGATTTTGATAACGACGGGCGGAAGGATCTGTTTATTTCCAACGGGATCCCCAAGCGGATGAATGATATCGATTACATCAATTTTATCTCGAATACGGAAATCCAGCAGCGCATCAGCTCCAATTCAATGGATGAAAAAAATATGGCGCTGATTAATAAATTCCCCGAAATCAGGTTGCCGAATAAATTTTTTTCCAACCAGGCGGATCTTTCTTTTAAGGATGAAGAGAACCGGATCGAAGGAGATGAAGCCACTTTCTCCAACGGAACGGTTTGCGCCGACCTGGATAATGACGGTGACCTTGATATCGTTGTCAATAATATCAACGCCACGGCACTGCTTTATGAAAACCAGTCGGCCAAAACGGGACACCCCGGTTCGCTCAGGATCCACCTCTCAGGCCCCGCCGGCAATGTGAATGGCCTTGGCAGCCGGTTGGTTTTGTTCTCGGGAAAGGAGATTAAGACCTGGGATAAAAATCCGGTGAGGGGGTTTATTTCCTCCATGGAAACAGACCTGCTGATTGGTTTAAAAAATACAAGGATCGATTCCATGTACCTGGTATGGCCGGATAACCGCTGCAGTAAAATAACACCGGATACCACCCGGGCTTTCCTGGATCTTAGCTACCAGCCGGGACTTCCCCTGTTTGATTTTAACAGCATCCGTAACTTTTATACACTTACCGGGCCGCCAGTTACAGATATTACAAGGGAGACGGGGCTGAACTACCTGCATACCGAAAACCGTTTTGCGGAGTTTGACCGGGAACCACTGATCCCGCATATGTTTTCAACAGAGAGCCCGGTTGTGGCAATCGGGGATATCAATAAAGACGGATTGGATGATATTTTTATCGGGTCTGCCAGGAATAGCGCGGACCAGCTTTTTATACAACAGGCTTCCGGGACGTTTAAAAAAAGCGGGCAGCCGGCCCTGCAGGCAGACAGTGCTTATGAGACCACCGGGGCGGTATGGGCCGATGTAAATAATGATGGCTATACCGACCTGGTTGCTGCCAGCGGGGGAAATGAATTTTATGGCAACGATGCACATAACAGCCCGCGGGTCTACCTGAATACAAAAGAAGGGCAGCTCATAAGAAAGACCGATGCTTTTCGCAATTTATACCTTACGGCATCGGTGGTTGCCGCACAGGATTTTACCGGTGACGGATTCATTGACCTGTTCATAGGGGCTAAAACCGTTCCCTGGGATTATGGAAAGATCCCCGCTTCGTATTTGCTGGTGAATGATGGCAGCGGCCGGTTTACCGATCAAACGGAACAGTATGGTCCCGGTCTGAAACAAGCCGGCTTTGTGACCAGCGCCACCTGGACCGATCTGGACGGAGATGCCCGGAAAGATCTGCTCTGCACTTTCGACTGGGCAGCCCCTGCTGTATTTGTATGGGAGAAAGGCCGGTTGGTGAGAAAAGAAATATCCGGTAAAAAAGGCTGGTGGAATTTTATGCTGCCCGTGGACATTGACCAGGACGGGGACCTTGATTTTATTGCCGGAAACCTCGGGCTGAATACCCGTTTAAAAGCCAGTGAGAAAGAACCTGTGCAGTTATACGTAAATGATTTTGACAACAACGGGAAGAATGAGCAGGTACTGACCTATTACCTGCAGGGGAAAGAAATACCTTTTGCCAATAAGGCGGAACTGGAAAAGCAGATGCCGGGACTGAAGAAAAAATATTTATATGCAGAGGATTTTGCAAAAGCAAAACTAACCGGGCTGTTCAGCAGGGATAAACTGGAATCAGCGATCCGCCTGTCTGCCGGTTATTTTTCCAGTGCGCTGTTCATCAATAAAGGAAACTTACAGTTTGAAGTGAGGGACCTGCCGGTTGAAGCACAACTGACAGAAATGAGGACAGCCGCCATTGTACAGGCCAACGGGGATGCTCTTCCGGATATCCTGCTGATGGGTAATTATTATGAGAACAATATTGAGATGGGCCGTTATGATGCCGGCCCCGGCACCCTGCTGATCAACCGGGGAAAAGGTTCCTTCACCGCGGAAGCATTGAACGGGCTGGCCGTAAAAGGACAGGTGAGGCAGATCGCGCCCCTGGTGATCAATAAGCGGAAGGCCTACCTGCTGGCGCTGAATAATGATTCGGCCCGGATCATCCGTTTTGGTAAATAAAAAGTAAGATCACATTACCGGGTAAAAGATCCGGGTAATCCATTTGCTGCTGTCCTTTTCCTGTTTCCGATCCGTTACCAGCGATTCGAAAGGAATAGCCGGGGCGATCCGTTTGTGATCATTCACATAATTCAGGATTTGCTCATAAGCTTTCCGGATCTCGCCCGGGCCACCTTTTACTTCGGTGACGAGGATATTGCCTCCACCCAGCATCCAACGGTAATGGATATCCCCCGAATCCGGTAATCTCCTGTCCACTGGCAGGGCCAGTTTTACCAGGTAATGTATACTGTCCGGGGTAAATACATTCAGCATCGGGAATCCTGTTTCTACTGCCTGCTGTTCCTGTATATAATTTTTCAGCCGGGTCACCAGTGTATAAATAAAAACCGGGTCCGGCGCTGTTTTTATTTCTGTTGCAATAAAGACCAGGTTGGAGTCCGTCACGGATCTTTTTTGTATATCATAATCGTAAACGCCGGCGACAACGGAATAAGTATGGCTAATGGATTCCAGTATAACCGAAAGTTTTTCTTTTATTTTTTTTGCACGGTACCAGGCAATGATACGCCGGAACGGGTTACCGGAACCCGGGATCATGGCATCTAACTGAAGGGTACTGGAATCTGTCCCCCGGGCCAGGAAAGTCAGCTCGGCACCGGCTTCCAGGCTTCCGTCGTTAATGGAAAATGGAAGAGAAAGTGTGAGCGGAGCACCGGGCCGGAACCGGGTATTGCCCAGGAAATATGTACCGGAGGCATCGGGTGTTTTATCCCCGGGCCACCATTCCGTCCAGGCAGCCGGGTTGCTGAGTTTCCGGTACAGGCCTTCCCTATTGGCCGCAATACCGACCGATGTACGGATGATCATTTTCCCCGGTATAAAAAGATAGACAGCTGCAAAAGCCCCGGTCAGCAATACAAGCAACAACAATATCCATTTTTTCATATAGCAGAACCATTTCTTTATCAGCACGGAAAATAGTATATCCCCGGGTTATCACCCAAACCATTTTAACTGCGGATGCCGGGATTAAATTTCATTGCAGCACAGCGGCCTGGATTTTCCCAACAGCAAACGTTTGCAACAGGCCCGCACTGTTTATTCCCCGCAACCCTCCCGGCTGTTTTTGTATTTTCCCAATCCAAACGATTGCTCATGTCCCTGGCAAAACCCCGGCTAAGTTTCTGGCAGATCATAAATATGAATGTCGGTTTTTTCGGCATCCAGTACAGTTTTGGCCTGCAGCAAAGTGCGGTCAACCCGATCTACGATTTTTTAGGAGCGAGGCCGGATGAGATCCCCTGGCTGAACCTGGCCGGGCCGCTTACCGGTCTCATCATACAACCCATTATCGGCGCCCTGAGTGATAAGACCTGGCATCCCCGTTTTGGGCGGAGAACACCTTATTTCTTTATCGGCGCAATGATTTGCAGTGTGGCGCTCTTTCTTTTTCCCTTCAGCAGTACCTTGTGGATGGCAGCCGGATTATTATGGATACTGGATGCAGGTAATAATACCGCCATGGAGCCTTACAGGGCCTTTGTCGCGGATAAACTCGATGCCTCGCAGCAACCCACCGGTTTCCAGGCCCAGAGTTTTTTTACCGGGTTCGGACAGACACTGGCCAATATTTCTCTTTTTATCTTTCCCCTGATCTTTATTGGCAAGACCGGTAAACTCCCTACCTGGGTGTTTGCTTCATTTTTTTTAGGGGCTGTTTGTTCTATTGTATCCATCTGGTGGAGTGTACACACCACGCCGGAAATTCCGCCAACGGAAAAAGAACTTCTTTCCATAAAGGACAAGAACAGGGGCATGCCGCATCCGGCCATCCAGTTTCTCCTGTCCATACTGACCACCCTGATGGCCTACCTGGTGATTGCCTTCTTACTCATTCCTTCTTTATTCATGCCCGGGCTGATCCGCCGGTTGCTGAATTATGTGGAAGGCCATCCCTCATTGAAAATCTTTTTTGCACAGAACATAGAGATCATTGACGCCATTACAAAAATGCCCAAAGTAATGTGGCAGCTGGCACTGGTCTATTTATTTCAGTGGTATGCGTTGTTTTGTTACTGGCAGAACTCATCCAAAAGTATTGCGCTTTCTGTATGGAAGGCCACCCCGGAATCAGACAGCGGGCGCTATGAAAAAGCAGTGAGCTGGACGGGTCTGGTCAATGGATGGTATAATATTGTGACTTTTCTATGCGCTTTTGGCCTGGTCTGGTTTGCCCGGAAGTATTCGCCGAAACGGGTGCACTTTGGTTGCCTTTTACTGGCCGGTGCAGGCCTGCTGTTCTTCCCTTTCATTGAGAACAAATATTTTCTTTTTCCGGCTATTACCGGTTTCGGAATCGGCTGGGCCAGTATGATGGGCATTCCCTACCTGATCGTTGTCGGCAGTATTCCGAAAGAAAGATACGGGGTGTACATGGGCATTATCAATATGATGATCGTGATCCCCATGTTTATCCAGACCATCACGTTTGGGTATATCCTGAAAAATTTTTTGTACAACAATGCCGGGAACGCGATTGCCTTTGGCGGTGTTTTGTTACTGGTTGCGGCCCTGCTGACATTGCGGATCAAGGCGGGAAATGAGACGGGGGATGCGCCGGTTCATCTTTCTGCCGGGCATTAAATTAACAGGAGGAAATGAATTGAGTTGCTACTGTACGAATAAAACAGGAGACCGGGTATATGAACAAAATACTTTGCATCGGGGAAGCCCTGATTGATATGATCTGTACGGATAAAGGCGCGTCCTTATCTGAAGGAGAGCATTTTTTAAAAAAACCCGGGGGGGCTCCCACGAATGTGGCAGCAGCTATTGCGGTCCTCGGCGGGCAGGTGGAGCTGGCGGCAAAAGTGGGTGCAGACCCTTTTGGTCAGCACCTCGCAGATGTGATGAAAGGATTCGGTGTGGGCACTACCTATATGCTGCGCGATGCGGATAATTTTACCACATTTGCCTTTGTATCCCTGATGGAAAACGGGGAAAGGGATTTTTATTTCAATCGCGGAGCAGATAGTCAATTAAGTAAGGAAGATATTGCACAGATCAGCCTGGAGGAAATCAGCCTGGTTCATTTTGGATCAGCCACCGCATTCCTGCCCGGCCCCCTGCAGGAAGCTTATACCTGGCTGCTGCAGCAGGCAAGAGCCCGGAACCGGTTTGTGAGTTTTGATCCGAATTACCGGCACCTGCTGTTCCGGGATAACACGGCTTCGTTTATTGCACAAAGCTGGCATTTCCTGGAGAACTGTGATTTCTTTAAAGTCAGTGATGAAGAAGCCCTTCTTTTAACCGGGGCGGCAGACCTGGAAAAAGCGGCGCAGCAATTCCTGGAAAAAACCAGTGCGGTTTTTGCCATTACACTGGGAAAAGACGGAACCCTGCTGGGACGCGAAGGCCGGACAACAATCATTGAAAGTATTGCCGTGAACCCGGTGGATACGACCGGCGCTGGTGACGCCTTTGTGGGGGCTGTTCTCTTCCAGCTGATAATGGCTGACCCGGCACAATGCAGCCAGTCAGACTGGGAGGGTATGATCCGGAATGCCAACAGGGCCGGCGCCCGTACCTGTGAATACCTGGGCGCCATGGAAGCATTCAAACACCTGGATAAAAGTATATTTAAATAACACGCAGCTTGTACAACCACCGCTTACATCAGCAGATCAATGCTGTTTTACAGAAGGAACAGATCGATATTGGCGGCACCGATAATCATTTCTTTACCCGGTTTATCGCCAATGCCACCGCTATTGATTCGCTTTTTCACGAGATCTATGGCCGGGACGATAGCGGGGATCCTTTTTTTGACCGGCTGATACAACAGGTCGTTCAGGCCTATTTACAACGACCGGGCCGGCTGAGAGATAGAGATGCGGAAAAAGCGGCCAGGGGACATTGGTTCCTGAGCAATGAGATCACGGGGATGAGTTTGTATGTGGACCGTTTTTGCGGCAGCCTCCATGAACTCGCTAACCGGCTGGATTATTTCCGGAAGCTCGGGGTCAATTTCCTGCACCTGATGCCGGTATTTGAGAGCCCGGAAGGTGAGAGTGATGGTGGCTATGCTGTTGCTGATTTCAGAAAAGTGGACAAGCACTTTGGTACACTGCAAGACCTGCTCGGGCTACAGGAAAAAATGCAGGAGGAAAAGATGTACCTGATGCTCGATATCGTGCTCAACCATACTTCCGATCAGCACGAATGGGCAAAAAAGGCTAAACAGGGTGATCAGCGGTACCAGGATTATTTTTATATGTATGATGACCGGCAACTGCCGGATCTATACGATCAGGCCATGCCCGAGATATTTCCCGAAAGCGCGCCCGGCAATTTTACCTGGAATGAGGAGACGGGGAAATGGGTTATGACCGTATTTCACCGGTATCAATGGGACCTGAACTATACAAACCCCGCGGTATTCCTGGAGATGCTGAACAATATCTTTTTTTATGCTAATCTCGGGGTGGATATACTCCGGATCGATGCGCCGGCATTTATCTGGAAACAAGCGGGGACTACCTGCCAGAATCTTCCGCAGGCTCATACCCTCTTACGGCTGATCAAGCAGTGCGTGGAAGTAGCCGCCCCGGGAATGGCCTTACTGGGAGAAGCCATCGTGGCGCCCAAAGAGATCATGAAATATTTTGGTACGGGTTTGTATACGGCCAAAGAATGTGATTTTGCTTACAATGCCACCCATATGGCTTTGCAATGGGATGCCCTGGCTACCGGTGATACCCGGGTGATGCTGGCCGCGCAACACGAAATCCTGCAAAAGCCTTACGGGACTTCCTGGATCAACTATACCCGTTGTCATGATGATATCGGTCTCGGCTATGAGGATTATATGATCCGGCATGCCGGCTTTGATCCTCCTGAACACCGGCGTTTTCTGAAAGATTATTTCTCGGGAATTTATGCCGGCTCCCCTGCCCGCGGCGCCCTTTTTTCCGTGAATCCAAAAACCAATGATGCCCGGATCAGCGGCTCGCTGGCCTCGCTTTGCGGACTGGAAAAGGCAATCGGGGAGCAGGTCGAATCAGCTGTTCAGCAATCGATCGCCAGAATTTTATTGATGCAGGCCCATAGTTTCTTCCTGGGAGGTGTGCCGGTGATCTTTTATGGAGATGAAGCAGGCTATACCAATGATTATTCCTACCTGCAGGACGATAGTAAAAGTTATGACAACCGGTGGATGCACCGGCCGCTGATCGACTGGGAAAAAAACAAGAACATTGACAAAGAAGGAACTCCTGCACACCAGGTGTTCAATGCCACCCGGCGGCTGATCCAAATCCGGAAAAAATTAGTTGCAGTGGGCGATTATAAAAACCTGGTCTGGATGACACCCCACAATATTCATATTGCCGGTTACCTGCGGACTTTCGAAGACCAGAAAATCTACTGCCTTTTCAATTTCCGGGACCAGCCTTCCCGCCTCACCTGGTTTGCATTCAGGGAACATGGTGCCGTGCCGGATTTGTTATATGACCACTGGCAGGACAAAGAATACAAGCTGGGACAGGATCATGAATACCTGCTGCTGGAACCTTACCAGTTTTTATTGCTGGAAGCGCGGTAGCCGCTGCCGTTAGTCCGCTGTACCGTATTGACTGATCAGTGCCAGTAATACGCCATTGGTCCAGCCAAAACCATCCTGGCCTTCATATTCTCCGCCTCCTGCTTCAAGACCGGTATTCACCACATTGTATTTTTCCATCAGTTTACCGGTACGTTTGAATACATCCGTATTCAGCCGGATCCAGCGGCCGGCAATCTCTGCTGCCAGGTCATGAAAACCATACTGCTCCAGGCCCCGGATGACCATCCATTGCAGGGGCGCCCATCCATTGGGGGCATCCCATTGCTGCCCGCTGTTTTCGGTCGTGGTGAGCAACCCGCCGGCTGCCAGGAATTTTTCCCGGAGGATACGATGTATGCTGGCTGCTTTTTCGGGGGTACAAATGGAAAAGAACAGGGGCAATGCCCCGGCCAATGTCAGGCCATTCTTTTGTTTTTTCGCCTGCCAGTCATAGTCCATATAGAACCCGGCCTCTTCGTTCCAGCAATAGGTATCAATGGCGTTTTTCCTTTTTTCAGCGAGCGCCTGGTAACCGGCCGCTTTTTCTTTTTCATTGCTTAACGCATAAGCCATCGCCAGGGTTTGTTCCATTTTCAGCAACAGGCAGTTCAGGTCCACCGGCAGGATATCCGTACAATGAATACTGGAGAAATCATTTTTCTGTTTGAACCAGCGGCTGCTGAAGTCCCAGCCCGATTCAGCCCCGGCCCGGAGCTGGCGGTATAATTCTCCGGCCGGCTGTCCGGACTTTGCGGCGAGTTCCACATCTTCCCGGTATGACTCCGGTCTCGGGGTATCCTGCTCATCGTAATACCGGTTCAGGATTTCTCCGCCGGGTAATCGTACGGTACGAAAAGAAGCGCCGGGTTTCTCACCCGGTTCCGGGGTCCCTTTCATCCAGAACCGGTATTCTCTTTCCAGTTGTGGCAGGTAGGTTATGAACACCCCGTCTCCTTTTTTCTCTGCCAGCAGGGCGAGCATCAGTGAGTAAAACGGAGGTTGCGAACGGCCGATAAAATACTGCCGGTTGCCGTTGGGGATATAACCCAGTGTATCGATCAGCCAGGAAAAGTTATTGATCATGTTTTCGATCATCTCATACCGTCCCGATTCTTTTAAACCCAGCATGGTGAAATAACTGTCCCAGTAATAAATCTCGCCGAAACGTCCGCCCGGAACGAT
>JBBIGW010000104.1:0-13376 GCA_037447355.1 Bacteroidia bacterium
AGCAATTTGCTATTTTCTTGCAGATTTATTCACTATAAGTTTTACCCAAACTATCTACCAGTGTGGATTACAGCGTTTTTAAGGGGCGACTAAATAGTAAAGCCATGAACAAACAACAAAAAAGCCCCATTGACGGAGGCTGTTGCGGCGGCATCGGATGCTGCTAAACAAACCAGAGAAGGGAGGGTTCTCCCTTCTCTCATTAACCACCTGCTATGCAAAAAAAGCTATCCTTCCTGGACCGCTACCTGACCCTCTGGATCTTCCTGGCAATGGGAGCCGGGGTCGGAGCCGGTTATTTCTTCCCGGCTGCTGAACCCTTTATCAACTCTTTCCAGTCCGGCAGCACCAATATACCCATTGCCATCGGGCTGATCCTGATGATGTACCCCCCGTTAGCCAAAGTGCGGTATGAGGAATTACCCAAAGTTTTTTCAAACAAAAAAATACTGGGTCTCTCGCTGGTTCAGAACTGGATCGTCGGGCCCCTGCTCATGTTTGCGCTGGCTGTTATTTTTCTCCGGGGTCACCCGGGCTATATGACCGGGCTGATCCTGATCGGTATTGCCCGCTGTATCGCCATGGTGATCGTATGGAATGACCTGGCCGGGGGCGACCGGCTCTATGCTGCAGGACTTGTCGCCTTCAACAGCATTTTCCAGGTAGTATTTTATAGTTTTTACGCCTGGATCTTTATTACCAAATTACCTCCCTTACTGGGGTTGAAGGGTTATGAAGTCCATATCACGATCGGGGAAGTGGCGCAAAGTGTTTTTATCTACCTCGGTATTCCCTTTTTTACCGGGATGATTTCCCGCTACCTGCTTATTAAATGGAAGGGAGAAGAATGGTTTACAAAAAAGTATTTGCCCGCCGTCAGCCCCATCACGCTGCTGGCCCTTTTGTTCACCATTCTTGTAATGTTCAGCCTAAAGGGCAAAATGATCGTTCAGATACCGGGAGATGTATTGCTTATCGCCGTTCCCCTATCTGTCTATTTTGCCATTATGTTCTTTTCCGCCTTCTTTCTTTCGAAAAAAGCAGGGGCGGATTATCCCCAATCTGTTTCCCTCGCCTTTACGGCAGCCGGAAATAATTTTGAACTGGGCATTGCGGTAGCCATTTCTGTATTTACCATTAATTCGCCGGCGGCTTTCGCGGCCGTTATCGGTCCCCTGATCGAAGTACCGGTACTGATCCTGCTGGTCCGCTTTGCCCTGTCGCAGCAGAAGAAATTCAAACCAGCCAACCCATGAAGAAAAAACTTCTTTTCGTTTGTATCGAAAACAGCAACCGCAGCCAGATGAGCCAGGCTTTTGCCCGCCTGCTGGGCGGGGATAAGGTGGAAGCCTATAGTGCCGGATCAAGGCCCTCGGGTATCGTAAATCCCAAAGCCATTGCGTCCATGAAAGAGCTGGGTTATGATCTGAGCACGCATGACAGTAAAAGTCTGGACGAAGTAAAACGACACGCCCCCTTTGATGCCGTAGTGACCATGGGCTGTGGGGATGCCTGTCCCTGGATGCCGGCCAGGCGCTTCATAGACTGGCAGATACCAGATCCCAAACACCTGGAAACCGGGGAGTTTAACAAAGTAAGGGACCTGATCCGTGATAAAGTCAATTCCCTGCTGAAAGAACTCACTGATTAATACAATCATTTAAAACCCGTTACTCAAAACTCAGGCATCTTTGTTTACTTTGTCTAAACAATGCCGCATTTGGAAAGGTCCTTATTATCCCGGAACCATTATTTTTTTCTTTTCTCCCTGCTGGGACTGGTCTGTCTTTCGGGTTTATTTGTTCCGCTGATGGATAATGATTCGGCCCACCATGCCAATATTGCCCTGCGCATGTACCTGACCGGGGATTATGTCAACCTGGTGGATAACGGCGCTGATTACCTGGATAAACCCCATCTCCATTTCTGGCTTTGTGCCCTCAGTTATAAAATTTTCGGGGTAAGCGGCTTTGCTTATAAGTTTCCCTCCTTCCTGTTTAGTTTCCTCGGTGTTTATGCTGTTTTCCGCCTGGGTAAACTGCTGTACAATACGGAAACCGGACGGCTGGCCGCCCTGATCCTGGCAAGTTCTTTCTCCTTTATGCTGGCCAATAATGATGTCCGCATGGATGCGATCATTACGGCCAGTATTGCATTTTCATCCTGGCAGTTAACGGAACTTATTGTCACAAACAGGTGGCGGAATGTCCCGGGAGCAGCGCTGGGTCTTGCCATTGGTTTTTCCACTAAGGGGCTGATCGCGGTCCTTGTACCGGGCCTGGCCGCCATCCTGTTCCTGCTAAGCAGGAAACAATGGACCTTTCTCCTGAATCTCCGCTGGTTGCTGCTTGTACTGTTCTTTTTCCTGTTTATTTCCCCGGTACTTTATTGCTATTATCTCCAGTTTAACCTGCACCCTGAAAAACTCATCCGGGGCAGGGATCATATCAACGGGGTGAAATTTATATTACTGAACCAGGGTTACGAACGGTTCTCGGGTGGTATGGGCCGTGCCCTTAAAAACGATTATTTCTTTTTTATTCATTCTTTTCTCTGGTCCTTTGCACCCTGGAGCCTGCTGGCATTTGCTGCTCTTTATTCAAAAATTAAAAACATCAGAAGAGACCAAACGGAATGGTTTTCTGCGGCCACATTCCTGGTATTGCTCCTTATTGTTTCTTTTTCCGGTTTCAAGCTGCCTCATTACCTGAATATCAGTTTCCCGTTTGCGGCCCTGTTTACCGCTGCTTTCCTCTGTAAAAATAACAGCAACCTCCGTCTCATCTTCCGGGTCCAGCTGGTTCTATCCGTACTTATATTGAGTGCCGTTACGTTCCTGAACTTCTGGTCATTTCCCATACACCGATACCTGGTGATGGCCGGACTGACTGGTTGCCTGAGTATTTTCCTTTATTATATAAAAAGCACATTTCTTACCCTTCCCGGGAAGACCATCGGCATCTCTGTCGCCTCCATGGTTTTTTGTTTTTTCCTCCTGAACACAAATTTTTACCCGCAACTTTTGCAATACCAGGGAGGCAATGTGCTGGCCAAACAACTGAAAAAAGAAGTGGATCCAGAGGCTGTTTATTTTTGGAAAGCTAATTACAGCGCCTCCTATAATTTTTATACCAGCACGATACGGAAGGAATGGGCAGATGAGGTTATAAGCTCCCCCGGG
Source organism: Bacteroidia bacterium (assembly GCA_037447355.1). Classification (GTDB taxonomy): domain Bacteria; phylum Bacteroidota; class Bacteroidia; order Chitinophagales; family Chitinophagaceae; genus JJ008. The sequence goes on from JBBIGW010000104.1 coordinate 3,182, forward strand.
AAAAAATGGCTGGCTTATTATCCCGATTACCATAAAGAAGTGGAAAATTCCGGTCTGCTGTTTGGGAAGACCTATCGCGTAAAGGATTATGAGATCACCAAACTGGATATGAAATTCATCAATCCATCAACCCGGACGGGGGTATGCTCCGAAATGATCATTTCGGAGATCCTTCCCTGAATTACTTACAGTTCTTCTTCAGTAGTTCATTTACCTCGGGTCCATATTGCTTTTCAAACTGGAGTTCAACCGCCTTATTCAGGTCCTTGCAGGCCTCCTCCATTTTCTGCATCGCGATATAAACAAGGGCCCGGTTTTTATAGGCGTATGCATTCCCCGGATATAATACGATCGACTTATTGATATCCTCCAGGGCGCCGCTGTAGTCCTTCAAATTATACCGGGCAAATCCCCTGTTGTTCAGGGTCAGGGGTTCATCTTTCTCCAATTGAAGTGCTTTATCAAAATATTCGAGTGATTCCCTGTATTTCCCCATCAGGGTATATTGAAACCCGATATTTACATAGGGTCCGACAAAACTGCTGTCCAGCCGGATCGCTTTTTTCAATACCTGCACCGCTTCCTCTCTTCTTCCCAGTTCATCCAGTACGGTGCCCAGGTTATTAATAACGGCAATATCGGTGCTGTCATAACTATAGGCTCTGGAAAAATCCTCGTAAGCACCCTGGAAATCCCTTTTCTGGATCCGGGCGCTTCCCCTGTTCAGGAAACAACCTCTTAAGAAATTTTCATCCCTCGCCCTTTCAATAGCCCGCGTATTGTCAACGATTGATTCTTCGGTATACAGGAGTGCATACATCAGGTTGGCCCGGTAATGGTAGGCAAGAGCGGAATCAGGCTGGATTTTTATGGCTTTTGTAAAATCGAGGAAGGCCTTTTCATATTCTTTCAGCTGATAATAAGCAGATCCCCTGCCGGTATAAACATGATAATTCAGTGAATCTGCCTGCCAGGCTTTTGTATAGACATCAAGCGCCTCTGTATATTTTTTATCTGCCAGCAGTTCCTGGGCTTTTGTCACCAGGTCCTGCGCCGTCTGTGCCCGGATGGCTGTCGTAATAAAGAAAAGAACCGGGAGGATGAATTTTTTCATAAGAAGGTTTTACTGTTAAATCAAATGCCCGCTTTACTGCTGATCTCCAGCATCCGTTTAATGGGTTTTAAGGCGGCTACACGCAAGTCCTCGTCCATAGTAATCTCCGGCACCCCGTATTTCATGCAGAGGTATAATTTTTCAAGGGTATTCAGTTTCATGTGCGGGCAATCATTGCAGGCACAATTATTTTCCGGCGGTGCGGGAATAAAAGTCTTTTCCGGTGAGGCTTTCATCATCTGGTGCAGGATACCCGTCTCGGTAGCCACAATATATTCCTGTGCTTTGTCGGTTTGGGTATATTTCAGTAAACCGGTGGTCGAACCGATATAATCCGCGAGCCGCAGTACCGGTTCCTCGCATTCGGGGTGAGCGATAAATTTAGCATTCGGATGCCGGGTCTTCAGTTTCGTGATCTTTTCCAGGCTGAAGATCTCGTGTACCATGCAGGCGCCATTCCAGAGCAGCATGTTCCGGCCGGTGACTTTGTTGATATAAGCTCCCAGGTTCTTATCCGGCGCAAAGATGATGGGCTGGTCTTTCGGGAAGCTTTCCACAATGATCCGGGCATTGCTGCTGGTCACAATCACATCACTCAGCGCCTTGATACCGGCGCTGCAGTTGATATAACTCACTACCACATGATCGGGATGCTGCTCCTTGAATTTTTTAAACAAGGGAGGCGGGCAGCTGTCGCTGAGGGAGCAGCCGGCTTTAAAATCGGGGATTACTACTTTTTTCCCGGGGTTCAGGATCTTGGCTGTTTCCGCCATAAAATGCACCCCGGCAAAAACGATCATATCCGCACTGGTCTTTTCCGCCTGCTGGGCTAATCCCAGGCTGTCCCCGATATAATCGGCCACATCCTGTATATCCGGCTCCTGGTAGTAGTGGGCCAGCAGGACCGCATTCTTTTCCCTTTTCAGGTTTTCGATCTCCGCAAAAAGATCCAGGGAAGGATCAATTTCGATATCGAGGAATCCTGTTTTTTCAACAAGGGCGATCGCGGTATCCAGTGCTTCAGTGTTCATGATCGGTTCTTTTGCTTTTCGGTTATCCAGTGCGCAATATTCCACCAACCCGTCCAACTTTTCAAATCAAAATTTCTGAAGAAGCGTATTAATACAATAATAGTATTAATATATTTTTATAAAAAAGAGTATATTATTATTACAGCTGTGGATTAGTGGAAAACTCTTTTCCGGTTTTAGGTGTAAAATTACAAATTCGCAGATATTCACATTTTCAGACCCGAAATGCACATTTTGAAATGCAGGCAGAACGGGCTTTTGACCCATCTTTCCACATTATTGTGCATTACCGGATGCGAAAATCTTTACCGCCATATCCCCGCAACCCCTGTGTGCATTGTACAGGAATAAACCTGTGTTTATCTACCGGGTTTATTAAACCCCAGCCTTCCGGGTTAGTTAAATTCCAATCATCCCGTTTCATATGCACGTTTCACAGCGGGTTATTCACATATTTTTCCCCCTGTTCACATCCGGCTGGGGAGAAAAAACAGGGGGAGGCCCTGTTACGGATTCGGGATTATGCTGAATTATTTTCCCTTTTGTTCAAAAAAACCGGGCGATACTAAATAGATGAGCGGGAATACCTGTATAAATGAATGAACTAATTTTACCAGTACAAAATCTAAGATATGAGATCTGTTAAACGATTATTCGCCGCATTTTTCCTGTTTATTGTTATCGCCGCCCGGGCGGACGAGGGAATGTGGCTCCCTCTTTTCCTGCAGCAGCTGAATGAAAAGCAGATGAAGAGTATGGGAATGAAGATCAGCGCAAAGGATATCTACAATATTAATAAAGGCAGCCTGAAAGACGCAATTGTGAGTTTTGGTGGTTTTTGTACCGGGGAAGTGATTTCTGACAAAGGACTGGTCCTGACCAACCACCACTGCGGGTTTGATGCCATTCAGAACCATTCCACCCTCGATCATAATTATATCCGGGATGGTTTCTGGGCCAGGAACAAGGCGGAGGAAATTCCGAACCCGGGTTTATTCGTCACGTTTATCGTGCGGATCGAGGAAGTGACAAAGACCGCCCTGGCGGGGGTTAGTCCCTCCATGAGTGAACAGGAGCGGCAGTCCGTGATTGATAAAAATATCGCCGGGCTTCGGGCTACCGTGAAAAAGGAAACTTACCAGGACCTGTTTGTCCGTTCTTTTTTTGAAGGAAACCAGTATTTTCTTTTTGTAACCGAAACCTATAAAGATGTAAGACTCGTGGGCGCCCCGCCTTCTGCGATTGGAAATTTCGGAAAGGATACGGACAACTGGATGTGGCCCCGTCATACCGGTGATTTTTCTATGTTCCGCATTTATGCCGGCAAGGATAATAAACCGGCGGACTATTCAATAGAGAATGTCCCCTATACACCCAAAAGATCTTTATCTATTTCACTGGACGGGATGAAGGAAGGAGACTTTACCATGGTATTCGGATTTCCCGGGCGTACCACCCAATACCTGCATTCCACGGCGGTAGAGCAGATCGTAAAGGTGAATGATCCCGCAAAAATTGCGATCCGGGATAAAGCCCTTTCGGTGATCGATGGTTTTATGCGCAGAGATGAGCAGGTAAAGATCCAGTATGCGGCCAAATATGCCGGTATCAGCAATTCCTGGAAGAAATGGCAGGGGGAAGTGTTAGGGTTAACCAGTACCAATGCAGTGGAAAAGAAGAAGGCTTACGAGGCCGAATTTCAGAAAAGGGTAATGGCCAATCCTCAGTGGAAAGAATCTTATGGCAATTTATTGGGGGACCTGGATGCTGCTTACCGGGAGCTCAATAAATATGGGCTGGCCCGTGATTATTTTAATGAAACCCTGGGCCGGATCGAAGCCTTTACCATCGGAGCCCGGCTGAATAACCTGGCCATGGTAAAAGAAAAGAACGGCGATAAAGGATACCGGGAAGCGGTACCTAAAACCGCTGCAGCCCTGGAAGAAATATATAAGGAGTACAACCCTTCCGTGGATAAGAAACTATTTGAAGTTTTGATGGAAAAATTCACCCGGGACCAACCCGCCGAGTTCCTGGCGCCCGAACTGGTTACCCTGGCCAGGAACAATGATTATAATTTTGCCAGCATTGCAGATGATTTTTATACCAATGCGGATATCCTGAACAATCCGTCAACAGTACTGGCTACCCTGGAAGCCAATCCCGACACCCTGCTGGCAGCCAATAAGCAGAATAAAGCCAACCAGTTGTATATCCAGCTGAATAATTACTATTACAATACGGTCACAAAGAAACTGAATGTGATACAGGCAGGAATCAACCAGCTGCAGCGAACTTATATGAAAGCACAGATGGAGGTGATGAAAGAAAAGAAATTTTATCCCGATGCCAACAGCACCCTCCGGGTCACGTATGGGAATGTAAAAGGCTACCAGCCCCGGGATGCGGTGAAATATGATTTTTATACCTATCTCGACGGGGTGATGGACAAATACAAGCCGGGGGACTATGAATTTGATGTACCCCAGAAAATGCGGGACCTGTATAAAAACAAGGATTTTGGTCAATATGGAAAAAACGGGAAGATGCCGGTTTGTTTTATCGCCATGAACCATACGACGGGGGGTAATTCCGGCAGCCCGGCCCTGGATGCATATGGGAACCTGGTCGGACTCAATTTCGACCGGGTTTGGGAAGGAACCATGAGCGATATCAACTACGACCCCTCCATTTGCCGGAATATCATGGTAGATATTCGTTATGTGTTATTTATCATCGATAAATATGCCGGCGCCGGTCACCTGGTGCAGGAAATGAAACTGGTGCATCCCGGGAAAAAGTAAAAATACCCGAAAAGGCCGACCACCCTGCTTTTAGCGAACTAAAAATGCCTCCGGAAGGGGGCATTTTTAATAGATTTTCCACAGTTTTTCCCCTATTTTTGCCATCCTTAAAAAAATCAGTAATAATCTATTATGTCTATTATCCAGGATATCCGAGATAAGTACGCAAAGCTTACCGTAGTGCTGATTGCCTTAGCCCTGGTGGGTTTTATTCTGACCGACTATTTTTCTGGTAAATCAAGAGGAATGATTGGCGGGCCCTCCAATACCATTGGGGTGGTGAATGGTAAAAAAATCGGCTTCGAAGAGTTTAATAAGAAAGTTGCGCAAGCCGAGGAAAGTATGAAGGCGCAGGGTACTCCTCCTGCCGCAGCGAGTCAGCAGGCGCTGGAACAGGCCTGGAACCAGGAGATCAGCCAGGTGCTGCTCAGTGAGGAATTTGAAAACCTGGGCATAGAAGTGGGTAAGAAGGAACTGGGTGATATCTTATATGGCGCCAATCCCCCGCAGGATATCAAACAACAGTTTACCGATGAGAAGACCGGTCAGTTTAACGCGGTGCTGGCCAAACAGAACATTGACGAAGTACTGAAAAAAGGAAAAGAAGAACAAAAAGCAAATATCAACGCCTATATCAACCAGCTGGTCAACCTGCGGATGGCGGATAAATATTATTCCCTGCTCGCCAACACGATCAATTATCCCCGCTGGATGATTGAAAAGCAAAATGCGGACAACAGCCAGATGGCTAAGATCTCACTGGTACGGGAAGTGTACAGCAGTATTCCGGACAGCAGTGTAAAGATCGACGACAGCGAAATAGCTGATTATATCAGTAAAAACAAAAGCCAGTTCAAGCAGGCCGAAAGCCGCAGCATCAGCTATGTAAGTTTTCGTGCCGCTGCTTCTGCCAAAGACAGTGCGGAAACCCTCAGCAGTTTGGTAAAAGCCAAAGAACAGTTCGCATCCGCTGACAGCGTGGCCCAGTACCTCGCCGGTGAGGGAGCCCCGTATTTTGACGGGTATATCGCCGGCAGCGCCATTCAGATACCGGTGAAAGATTCTTTATTGAAACTGACGACAGGGGCCATTTACGGTCCCTATCCCGACGGCGGCAGTTATGTACTGGCCCGGATGATGGGAACAAGAGTGTTACCGGATTCCGTCAAATGCCGGCACATACTGGTGGGTACCGATACACAGCAGGGAGGTGTTGATGACAGCACGGCTTCCCGGAAAATCGATAGTATTAAAAACGCAATCAATGCCGGCGCTAACTGGGATGCCCTGGTGCAGCAATACAATCCTGCCAGCGACGGAAGCCGCCAGAACAAGGGAGAAATGACTTTCTCTTCCACCCAGATCCAGGATCCCGGCTTTGCCAAAGAGTTTGCCCAGTTTATTTTGTTTGATGGTAAGGCGGGCGAAAGAAAAGTCGTGAAGACTTCTTTCGGTTATCACTATATCGAGATCATGGCCGCCATCAAACCCGAAACACATTATAAAATCGCTTACCTGCCGAAAGAGATCATTGCCAGCCAGGAAACAGACAATGCCGCGCTGAACGAAGCCAACCTGTTTGCCGGCGACAGCCGCGATCTCAAATCCTTTGACGCGAATTATGAAAAAACGCTGAAACCGAAAGGGATCCAGAAAGGGGTTGCCTCGGATATTGGCCGCTCTTCCTCCTATATTAACGGGCTGAACGGCGCTTCCCGCTCTTTTGTCCGGGCCATTTTTGATGCTAAAAAAGGAGAAGTGCTGAAACCCGAGCGGATCGATGATAATTATGTGGTAGCGGTTGTTACGGACGTGTATGAAGAAGGAACCATGAGTCCCGCCCGCGCCCGTCTTTCAGGGGATATTGCCGCCTTGCGCAATAAAAAGAAAGAAGAGATCCTGAAAAAGAAAATCGGAACAGTGACCACGCTGGAAGATGCGATCGCGAAACTGGGTGGGAACAAGATCATTGAGACAGCCGACAGTATCCGGATCAATTCTGCATTGAGTGCCGGCCTGGGTTATGAACCCAAGGTAACCGGTGCCGCTTTCAACCCCGCCAACAAGGGGAAACTGGTTCCGGAAGTGATTGCCGGACAGCAGGGCGTGTACGTGGTACGGGTGGATTACCAAACCACTACGCCGGTTACCAGCGGGGATGTGAATGCAGAACGCACGGCCCGTTACCAGCAAGCCAAACAAAACCTGAGCAACCAGTACAGCCAGAATAACCCGCTGAGCATCCTGCGTAATGCAGCGACCATCAAGGATAAGCGGTATAACCGGTATTGATAAGAAGCTAAAAGCAAACAGAGCCGCCCTGTAGCAGACGAACCGATACCCGTCACTGCAGGGCGATTTGTTTTCCAGAAGTCGCAACCTGCCGCCCGGATTAATTGTTATTTTTACATACTGATTCCTTACAAATGAGTGAACCCTTTGTGAATAAAGTGGCCGAAAGCGGGCTGATCACCCTGGACCTGGAAAAATGGGTTCCGCGGGGAGAAAGCGCCGTATTTGACCTGAAGGACTATTTGTTCATGGGAATGATCTTAAAGGAAAAGGATTACCGGGAAGCGCTCAAAGCTACGGACTGGACGGTTTACCAGGACAAGAATGTGGCGCTTACCTGCAGCGCGGATGCCATCATACCCGTATGGGCCTATATGCTGGCGGCGGCTTACCTGCAGCCCTTTGCGAAAGAGATCGTAATGGGTGATGAAAAAGAATTACACAGGACCCTTTTCCTGAAAAGCCTCTCGCGTATTGATATCAGTGAATACGCCGGTAAGCGGGTGGTGATAAAAGGCTGCGGCGAAACCCCGATCGCCGATTATGCGTACATGGAGATCACCCGGCTTCTTCGTCCCGTGGTGAAAAGCATCATGTACGGCGAGCCTTGCAGCACGGTTCCGGTTTTTAAAAGGTCTTCGGGGGGTTGACGGGGCCTCCTAATGAACATTGAAAATTGAGCATTGAGTATTCTCCCTCATGATTTGAATAAATGCTCAATGCTCAATTCTCAATGTTCAATTTTCAATTCAGAACCACCCTCTTCTCCTGAATACGACCAGCATCCAGACTGGGATAGCCAGCATGGCGATAACAGCACCGAAGAATCCATAGGGGCTGTGGAGCCAGGGAATGGATTCGAAGTTCATTCCGAAAATACCGCCGATCACCGTGGCCGGCGCCAGCAGGCAGGTTACGATCGCCATCACTTTCATCACTTCATTCATCTTCAGGTTTACGTTGTTGATATGCAGGTCATGCAGGCTCACCATCACATCACGGTAGTTTTCCAGCAGGTCGATCGCCTGTACAATATGGTCGTAAACATCTTTATAATACTTGGTGTGCCGGTCTTCGAGCAATTCGCTTTCGCTGCGCAGAAAACCATTCACCAGTTCCCGAACCGGGGCAAAATTCCTTTTTAACACAATCAGTTCTTTTCTCACCTGGGTGATATGGGCGAGGGAATGAGGGTTATCTCCCCGGGTCACTTCTTCTTCCACTTCCTCGATCCGTTCCCCCAGTTTTTCCATCACCACAAAATAATGGTCAACGATCATGTCGAGCAATACATAGCAGAGGAAATCTGCCGTGCGCTGCCGGATCTTGCTGTTCGGGATCCGCAGCTTTTCCCGGACGGAATTGAACACATCCCGGTGAGCATCTTCCTGGAAACTGATGACCACCTCTTTCGAAAGGATGATACTGATCTGTTCCTGTTCGACGGCGTTTTTTTCTGAATTGTAATACAACATGTTCAGGAGACAGAAAATACTATTGTCCGCCTCGTCCATTTTTGGCCGCTGGTTGATGCTGAGGATATCCTCGATCATCAGGGGGTGGATATCAAAATGGGTGCAAACGGCTTCCACGTCCGCCTTTCGTAATCCGTCGATATTGATCCAGCTCGTGCGGCCGCTTGTTTTGTATTTTAAACAGTCGTCTACGGCCACGGGTCTTTTTTCAACGACGGTATCAGCGTTGTAGTCAAATACCGCGACCACCACTTCCTTGGCCTCTTCCCGGTGGGGCATAATGGTGGGGTTGGCGGAAAGAATTTCCTTGGTCCTGTTTGCCGCAAAGAGATGCTGCGGATATAAATAGCGCAGGTATTTTTCCGGTTTCAGTCTTACATTCATAAGGGGAAAATAGAAATTAAAAAGTAAAGGGCAAAATAGCCGGTAGACAGTAGCCGGTAGCCGTCAGCCTGTAGTTTTTACACGTCTTAGCCTTCCCTTTCTTTTTACCAGGTTTTTATAATCCCATTGAATGGTTTTTGATTTCTCCAGCCAGCGCTTCAGGTCGGTTTTGTTTATTTCACCCGGGGAGTTGTAGGTAACCGAGGCGTCTTTAAACTTACCTGTTCCTGCCCTGAGGCCTTCTTCGTCAAAATCAAGGCCGCTCCAGAACATCAGCCGCACCCCGCTTTTTAGTTTGCTGTAACCCACAATGGGGTTTTCGTTGATAAACCAGACGGGATGAGCGTGCCAGACTTTGATTCCGGCGCCGGGCAATTGTTTGCTGATGATCTTGTAAAGAGCCCCGCAAATCTCCCGGTCGCTTTCTGACTGGCGGTTATGGTATAGTAAGACGTCCTTTTGCATAAGGGATAAGTGGTATGGGTTAAGGCCCCGGTTAATTGCCGGAACTAAGATATTACAATTGTAAAAAACGGGCAGGTCTTTCGTGGTCTTTCGGGCTGCTCCCTAATCGCCTTCCTCTCGAAGACGGGTAGCTGCGGCGACCCGGCGGGGAAGAGAAAATTTACAGGGAAAAGAGTTGATTCATAACCCGTCCAACCATCCTGTCACAGCGGCTAAGGTGAAAATGCAGGAGCTCTTCATTTTTATAGTATCCGCTCAATGAGTTTTTGAGCAGGTTTTTTGCCCGGTTCAGCCGGACTTTTACATTGGCTTCCGTTATAGCAAGGCACTCTTTTGTTTCTGCCACATTCATGTTTTCAATTTCCCGCATGACAAAGACGGTCCTGTATTTTTCCGGAAGATCAAGGATGGCTTTTTCCAGTATAGTTTTTAGCTCAGTGTTGAGTAATTTCATATAAGGAGTTTGTATCTCCGGGCCAGGGGGGTGATTAGCCTCGGTGTCCATTGTTTCAGCAGGGAGCAGCATTGATTTCTTTCGCTGCTTCAGGCGGAGCAGGCTTTCGTTGATCAGTATTTTTGTAAGCCAGGTCGAAAAGGCGGATTTGAATGCGAAGGCCCGGAGATTCTCAT
>JBBIGW010000105.1:0-13311 GCA_037447355.1 Bacteroidia bacterium
TCTCTGTGGTTCAAGCACCCTATTGCTTCTGAGTAAAAAACCCTCCTCAGCTCCCTTGTTACAAAAATGAAAAAGTAACAGAAATTTCTCTGCGTTCTCCGCGTCTCTGCGGTTCAAGCACCCTATTTCTTCTGTTGAAGAAGGCTCCAGTCTGTTTCCTCAGCGACAATCGTATTACTGAGTGTCCCCAACCCGTCTATTTCCATTTCCACCATATCCCCGGGTTTTAGCCATTGTACAGGGTAGTTGGGATCATTCAGTTTACCGGTACCATTCAGTTCCAGGAAACAACCGGTCCCCACCGTACCACTGCCAATCACATCACCGGCATAGAGGTCTGCTCCATAAGAGGCCCGTTCAATAATCTCGGCGAAGGTCCAGTCCATATCGCCCACATTTCCATCGCTCACTTGTTTGCCATTTACTGTACATTTCATCCGCAGGTTCCAGCTTTTGCCGGTATGGTTTTCTTTGGCGGGGATCTCGAATGGTTCCAGTTCATCCATCGTCACCAGCCAGGGGCCAATGACAGTAGAGAAGTCCTTGCCCTTGGCCGGGCCGAGGTTCAGCAGCATTTCTTCCATCTGCAGGCGGCGGGCGCTCATATCATTCATGATCATCAGGCCGCCAATGTATGCATCGGCTTCAGCAGCTTTGATATTTCTTCCGTGTTTGCAGATCACGATCGCCACTTCCAGTTCAAAATCGAGTTGCTCCAGGTGATCGGGCATGCAGCGGACAATGCCGGGCCCCTGGATACTGTGGTGGTTGGTAAAATAAAAGATCGGGTACTGGTCAAACTCGGGGATCATATCCACTTTGCGGTTACGACGGGCCGCGGCCACATGTTGCCGGAACGCATAGCCATCCCGGCAGGAAGTGGGGAAGGGCACAGGGGCCAATAACTGCACTTCACTGACGGGAATTCCTTTGTTACTGGTCCGGGTACCTTCCCGCAACATCAGTTCTCCGGCCTGGGCTACAGGAAAATAGTCTTCCCAGTAATTCAGCAGCAGGCTCATGCTGCTGGGCAGGTCAGGGTGCAGGACTTCCATATCATAGATCATACCCTCGATCAGTACGGCTAATTGCTCTCTTTCTTCCTTGACATAGGTGATTAATTTCATCTCCGGGGTTTAAGTGCGCTAAGTTATACCAAATAGATGTTTCTATTTCGCGGTGGCATTCGCCTGTAGTTTGTAAATTGCTGTAATGAAAAAAGCCTGGCTTTTTCTGCTGCTGCCCCTGCTTTCCTTTTCCCAGGAGCAGGATCCGCAAAGCTGGATCCGGATCAACCTGCTGGGGTACACGCCGGAGGGAGTGAAAGTGGCGGTCTGGTGCGGAAAGGGGCAGGGGGGGCCGGTAATGACCGGTTGGGAATTGGTTAACCCGGAAACGGGCCGTACCGAAATGAAGGGCAGTTTAGGAAAGGATTTTGGGGAATACGGTCCCTTTACCAGGACTTACCGTCTCGATTTTTCAGCCTGTAAAAAACCCGGCCGTTATTTTCTCCGGGCCGGCGGGGTGCAGTCGCCTGAATTCAGTATCGGAGAGGATGTGTACAAAGGGGCTGCCGATTTCTGCCTGCGCTATATGCGGCAACAGCGTTCCGGGTTCAATCCCTTTTTAAAAGACAGTTGCCATACGCATGACGGGTATGTCCTGTATGGTGAAAAAGCCGGGCTCAAAGACAGTACCCATATTGATGTGACGGGCGGCTGGCACGACGCATCGGATTATTTGCAGTACAGCAGCACTTCTGCCAATGCCACCTATCATTTGCTGATGGCCTACCGCGATTTTCCACAGGTGTTTACGGATGAAAAACAAGCCAATGGACTGGATGGCAAAAACGGCAGGGCCGATGTACTGGACGAGGCGAAATGGGGATTGGACTGGTTATTGAAAATGCATCCGAAAGATGACTGGATGTTTAACCAGGTTGGCGATGACCGTGACCATATGGGAATGCGGATACCGAAAGAAGATACGAACTATTACGGCAAAGGACTGGAACGCCCCGTTTATTTTATCAATGGCGAACCGCAGCAAAGAGGGAAGTTCATGAATGCCACGACGGGAACGGGCTCAACAGCGGGAAAGTTTGCGAGTGCATTTGCGCTGGGCAGTAAGATTTTCAGAAGAGAATCTTCTATGCGTGGATATGTCCGCGAGTATATGCATTTCGCAGATTCATTGTATTTTAAAGCCGGATCAGCCTTTCAATTTGGATATAAAAAGCCCGGAAATACACAAACCGTATCAGTCAGGTCTCCCTATATATATGCGGAAGAAAACTGGGTGGATGACATGGAATTGGCTGCCGTTTCCTTTTATAATGCAGGAGACAACCATTTTAAAAATCACCTGAATATCAGGTACGCTGATTCCCTGGCGAAACTGGAACCTGTTACACCCTGGTTAGGTGCTGATACCGCCAAACATTATCAATGGTATCCCTTTATCAACCTGGGTCATTACGAACTGGCCTTACAATCTGGTGGGAAAAGGAGGGATACCGTCATTGGTTTCTATAAAACCGGTATTGAAAAAATCCGGGATAAGGCAAAACAAAACGCTTTCTGCCGCGGCATCCCCTATATCTGGTGCAGTAATAACCTCACCACCTCCTTTGCCATTCAATGTTATTGGTACAAAGAACTTACCGGTGATAAACAGTTCAGCGAACTGGAGCAGGCCAATTTTGACTGGCTTTTTGGTTGCAATCCCTGGGGTACTTCCATGGTCTATGGCCTGCCTTCCCGGGGCGATACCCCGGTGGATCCGCATTCGGCCTTTACCCATTTAAAGAATTATGCTATCGACGGCGGGCTGGTGGACGGACCGGTTTATAGCAGTATTTACAACAACCTGATCGGTATACAACTGAAAGATGCCGATGAATATGCTGCATTCCAGAGTAACCTGGCTGTTTACCACGATGATTACGGGGATTACAGTACCAATGAACCTACCATGGATGGCACCGCTTCGCTGATTTACCTGCTGGCTGCCAGGGAGGCGGAAAGCAAATCAGGGACCGGAGTAAAAAAAAACTTCAGCCTTGACCATGGAGCCATTGTCCGGGGCGACAGTACCCGAAAGGAAATAGCCCTTGTTTTTACAGGTCATCAATATGCCGAAGGCGGATCTTTTATTTTGCAAACACTGAAAAAGGAAAAAATAAAAGCGTCTTTCTTTTTTACCGGTCTTTTTTACCGGGTGGATTCCTTTCAGCGGCTGATCCGGCAAATCCGGGATGCGGGGCATTATCTCGGGGCGCATTCCGATCAGCATTTGCTTTATTGCGACTGGTCCGGCAGGGATCGCCTGCTGCTGACGGCCAGGGAATTCAGTTTTGACCTGGGCGATAATTATACAGCCATGGCGCGACAGGGAATTGATGTTAAGAATGCCCGTTTTTTTTTACCACCCTATGAATGGTACAATGATTCCATCGCTGCCTGGACCCGGTCCCTGGGACTGCAACTGGTGAATTATACCCCCGGTACCCTCAGTCATGCCGATTATACGACCGATACGGATAAGAATTACCGCGCTGGTCAGCCGATTATAAAATCCATAATGAATTACGAGCAGTCCCGGCCGGCGGGATTGAACGGATTTATCCTGCTGATGCATACCGGTGCAGGGCCCAACCGCACGGATAAATTTTATTACCGCCTGCCGGCCTTATTAAAATATTTAAAAGCAAGAGGTTACCGGTTTGTAAGGATCGATGAGCTGCTGTCCCGGTAACCGCCCCTTCCCGGTGTAAAAATCAAATTCCGGCCTGGAAATTTCAGCGGTTCCGTTATTATCTTTGTGGCATGCAATTCGAAAAAATTCATAATAAAGGACAGGCCCGCTTATTTAAAAATGATTTTTTAGAAGCGCTGACCAAGGCCAATCCCTTAGTCATCTGGGGTATGTATATCCCCATCCTGGGTTATATCATTTACCTGGCGGCCACCCGGTATGATTACAGCACCCAAACGATCCTGCTTTTATTTTTTGCCGGTATGTTTTTCTGGACCTTTTTTGAATACCTGGCCCACCGGTTCATTTTCCACTGGGTACCCAAAGGAAAGGCCGCTACCAAAATTGTGTACACCCTGCACGGGAATCACCATCATTATCCCCGCGACCGGCAGCGTTTGTTCATGCCGCCGGTTCCCAGCCTGATCATCTCTTCCTCCCTTTTCGGACTGACCTGGCTGGCCATGGGATCCCATGCACTCATGTTCTTCCCCGGTTTCCTGATCGGTTACCTGATGTATGGCACCATGCATTATGCCATCCATGCCTGGAATCCGCCTTTCAAATGGATGAAAGGATTGTGGCGGAACCACCACCTGCATCATTACAAAAATGAGCACCAGGGTTTTGGTGTCAGCTCCACGATCTGGGATCATGTATTCGGCACCATGTTCGACCTGAAGGGCGAAAAGGAAGATAAAGAAAAAGTCAGGGAACTGATGTTTGAGAAGAAGAAAGGATGAGATCGGCTGGGTCAGCGCTGAGCGGCCCGGATTTTTCAAATTTATTAAGAGGTGCCTGGTTTGATTTTTTAACCCGGGTAATTACGTAGCTATACGTACGGTGCACCTTGTCCTTTACGGCACCGGTGGCCTCGTGCAGCGCTCTCATCTTCTGGTTAAAATCCCCCACCCAGGCCAGTTCCACTCCTTTGATGGTCTTGCGGGGAATGACTTCCTCCTGAAGGCAACGGATCAGGGCCGATTCGATGCCATGATGCTGGTATTTCTTTTTACATCCCATTACAATGATCCGGATGCGGTCGATCGTCGTTGTTTTTTTGTACCAGAGAAATTTCAGTTTACCCCACCAGTTCAGTTTCCCGTCCAGGTGTTTAAATACCTGGTTGATATCCGGCATACAAAGGATAAAGGAAATGGGTTCATCATGGTGATAGGCAAACCAGATAATTTTTTCATCCATCACCGGTCTCAGTTGCCGGAAAGTTTCGCGGATGGTCTCCATTTCCATGGGACTGAAGGCGGGGAAATCGCTCCAGGCATCATTGTATATCTCCCGGAAGGCATGGGCAAAATGTTCAAAATCCTTTTTATTAAAGGAGCGGAACCGGTATTCGGGCTTTTTCATTACCCGGTCCGCAATTTTCATAAAGCGGTCCGGCAAGGGTACCGTTACATCCAGGAAATTGGTCAGTTGGTCGTATTTTTTTTCGAAACCATACACTTCAAAGAATTCCCGGTAATACGGCGGGTTATAGTTCATACCCATACTGGGGGGCTTGAACCCCTCCACCAGCAATCCCCAGTATTTATCATTCTCGCCAAAATTAACCGGCCCTTCAATAACCTGCATACCTTTTTCTGCTAACCATTGTTTTGCCGTATCAAATAGTGCGAAAGCAGCGCGGCGTTCGTTGATACATTCAAAAAAACCGATTCCGCCGGTGGGTTGTTCCTGTGCATATGCTTTATGGTTATTGATAAAAGCCGCAATACGGCCAATGGTCCCTCCGGCATCATTCATCAGGACCCAGCGGGCACAGGTGCCATGACTGAAAAAATTATTCCGTTTCGGGTTAAATACAGAGCGGATATCGAGGTCGGGCGGACAGATCCAGTTCGGATCATCCTTATAAATTTTCCGGGGAAGATCAAGGAAGGCTTTGGCCGTTTTGTTGTCATGAACGGAGGTGACAAACATATGCCAAAGCTACTATAAAGTACCAGAACAGGGACCGTAAGGTCACCATTTTTCATGCTCATCCCCGGGAGAGGGTTGTTTGAACTGTTTCCGGGTTTCTAATTTCTGCAATTGCCGTTCAATGACCAGGTCAGCGATCAGGCCGGCTGTATTTTCGCCCTTTTTTTGAGCCAGCAGGGCCCTCATTTTTGCTTCGCTTACATCGATACGGTAGAGATGAAAGACCAGTTTTTCAAAATCGGTATTGATCAGCTCATTGATCCGGGCTGATAATCTTTCCCGAAGTTGTTCCAGCGTGCCGGTTGCCGGAAGTTCAATATCCATCGACTGGCTGATGGCGGGTGCCAGTTCCCCGGGGATAATGGTCATGCATTAATATTTTTCTGTGATGCCCAGGCTAAACAGGGCAAAATCATATTTCACGGGATCCTGCGGATCCAAAGTTCGTAAGTATCCGGTAAGTTCCAGCGCGGTTTGCCAGTCTGTTTGTTTACGTTTGATGATCCCCAGCCGGCGGGCTACCCTGGCCACATGGAGATCAACGGGGCAGACCAGGTCAGCGGGTGCGATCTTTTTCCAGATCCCGAAATCAACACCTCGATCATCCCGGCGCACCATCCAGCGCAGGTACATGTTCAGGCGTTTGCAGGTGGAACCCCTTTCCGGGCTGGCGATATGTTTTATTGTACGGGGTGGCACATCCTCCAGCGAAAAAAAATATTGATGAAACCCGGCCAGCCTTTCCTCCATGCTGGCACCATGCCGGGTAAAGGCCGTCTCAAGACTCTTGTGCCGGCTGTAATGCAGGCGGAAGAATTCGATAAAATACAGGAGATCCGTGGCATTGAACGTACGGTGCTTAAAATGCAGCAGTTTTTCCAGGTCCCGGCCCGTATGTCCGGTGCAGAATGCATAAGGAGCCTGGTCCATCAAGGCCATCAGTTCATTGGATTTATTGATAATCGTTGCCCGGTTGCCCCAGGCAAAAATGGCTGCGAAAAAACCAGCGATCTCGATATCCTGTTTTTTGGAAAAGCGATGCGGCACGGAGACAGGATCTGCGGCAATAAAAGAAGCCTGGTTATATTCCTTTACTTTGGCATCGAGCAATTGCCTTAGTTTTTTTGCTGAGCTGTTGTGCATCCTCAGCAATTACGATAATTTTAGCGACAAAACCGGCAATATGGGAAAAAACAGGCTGGAAGCATTCAGCGATGGCGTACTGGCTATCATCATCACGATCATGGTGCTGGAATTAAAAGCACCAGAGGGTACGGAATGGGCAGAAATTAAAAAACTCCTGCCTGACCTGGTCAGTTATATGATGAGTTTTTTATTTGTGGGAGTCTACTGGGCCAATCACCATCACCTGCTGCACTTAGTGAAAAAAGTATCTGCCGGTATCATGCTGGCCAATCTCAACCTGTTATTCTGGCTCTCCCTGGTCCCCTTTGCCACCGGCTGGGTGGGGCAAACTCATTTTGATTCATTACCCGTGGCGATCTATGCCGCTTTGCTGATCCTCAACGCGGTCTCCTATACCATTTTACAGGAAACGATCGCCTCCTGTCATAAGCAAAACCCCGAACTGGCGGTTATTATGAAGTCGCAAAGCCGTAAGGGGATTATTTCGGCCATTCTCTATGCCCTGGCCATACCCCTGGCCTTCCTGGAACCATACAGTTCGGTAGTCCTGTTCTTCCTGGTGACCATTATGTGGCTGATCCCGGATAAAAAAATTGAAAAAATGACCGCCGGGGATTGATTACCCGATTGCTTTTGCCAGGTCTTGCACCAGGTCATCTGCATCTTCAATACCCACGCTCAGGCGGATCAGGGAATCGGATAAACCGTTTTTGATTCTTTCTTCTCTCGGGATCGAAGCATGCGTCATGCTGGCCGGGTGATTGATCAGGGATTCCACGCCGCCGAGGCTTTCCGCAAGGGAAAACAAGTGAGTGGAAGACAATACCCGTTTGGCTTCTTCCACGCTGTCATTTTTTAATTCAAAAGAGATCATGCCGCCGAAATCTTTCATTTGCTTTTTTGCAACGGCATAACCGGGATGATCTTCAAAACCAGGCCAGTAAACCCGGGCCACTTTGGGGTGTTTGCGTAACCAGTTGGCAATAATCTTCCCGTTTTCACAATGCGCTTTCATCCGCACTCCCAGGGTTTTGATCCCCCTTAATACAAGGAAACAATCCATGGGACCCGGCACAGCGCCGCAACTTTTTTGAAGGAAATATAGTTTTTCGCGAAGTTCCGGGTCATTCATCACCAGGGCGCCCTGGATCACATCACTGTGGCCGCCGAGATACTTGGTCACGGAGTGCATCACGATATCCGCTCCCAGGTCCAGCGGGTTTTGCAAAGCCGGTGAAGCAAAGGTGTTATCAACAACCAGTATGATCTTTTTGGGTTTTGTTACCGCCGCCACGGCCGCGATATCCGTAATATTCATCAGCGGGTTGGTGGGGGTTTCCAGCCAGACCAGCTTTGTCTTAGCAGTTACCGCCGCCAGTACATTAGCTGCATGGGTTGTATCCACATAGCGGAACACGATACCAAAACGCTCAAACACCTTGGTGAAAAGGCGATAGGTACCGCCATACATATCATTGGCGCAGATCACTTCATCACCGGGTGACAGGAGTTTGATCACCGCATCGGTGGCGGCTACCCCGCTGCTGAATGCGAGACCGTATTTTCCGTTCTCAATCACGGCCAGGGCCTCTTCCAGCGCTGTACGCGTGGGATTCTGGCTGCGGGCGTATTCAAATCCTTTATTGACACCAGGGGCCTCCTGTACATAAGTGGAGGTTTGGTATACGGGAGTCATAATCGCGCCGGTGGACGGATCGGGATGAGCCCCGGCATGGATGTATTTTGTGGCAGACTTCATATGTAGTAATTAAGGTAATTGTTCAGGTACAAAGATGCGGAATTAAACCAAAGGAATTATGGTGGAAACGTTAAACCCGTATGCGGGCCAGGCTGTTAACGGAAGCTGAACGGTAAGCGCACTTCCACATCATCCCAGGCCATCAGCAGGATCGCTTCCTGTTCTTTTTGTTCGAACAGCATGGTAAAGTATTCCAGTGAATTCTGTGTTTTGAGTACCGGTACGGTAAAACGGGCCACATCACGGGTATTATCCTGCTCCAGTCCCCAGGTATCAATATTGGAATTGAATGCAATGGTCCAGCTATCAGGATGGGGAATGCAATACAGGGTATAACGCCCGGCTTTTATTTTTTTGCCCTGCACCATTACATCCTTGTAAAGGTCCAGTTCAGTGGCTTCATTGGCGCCGAGCCGCCAGGGTTCATCGTATTTGAGTACTTCATGAAAAATATGCCGGCCCTGGAGGTGGGGGCGGCTGTAGATTACACGGGCCAGGGGAGCTGTGCTCACGGAATGGGCCATTTTCAACTTCGGGTAATCAACCGGGTAATAGCACATATCCAGGGGGGATACGTCCACAGGTACGTAAGGGTTAATAGATGATTTTTCCGGGCGGGTGACCGGTGAGCTGTTGCTGTCTTTTTTATCAGCGGTCGTTTGGTTTTCTCCTGTGCCCTCATTACAGGAAAGGAAAAGAAGCACAAAGGCAGCCAGGTAAAGAGGTTTTCTCATAATGCGTAAATTATAAACTGATGGGCAATGCAACTTTAACGGTATCCCAGGCCACGACCAGGCTAAAGCCGGTGGTTGTTTTTTCAAAGCCCATGGCCAGCGCTTCAAGTGCTGTATCCGTTTTTTGTACAGGTACGGTGCTGCGGAGCAGGTCTTTTTTAGGATCGTATTTAAAGGACCCCCAGGTATCCGTATCCTTATTGAGGATAAAGGTCCAGTTCCCTTCATTGACGATCGCGTATAAAGTATAACGCCCTTTGGCTACTTTTTTTCCTTCAATCTTCACTGGTTTGAAAAATTCTATTTCGGTGGCTTCATTGGCTCCGAGCCGCCATACTTCACCATATTTGACCAACCCGCCGAAAATAACCCTGCCCGTTTTCTGGGGCCTGCTGTACACGATACGGGCTGCCAGGGGTTCGGTAACCTTATCCTGGATCTTTAGTACCGGGTAACTGGCGGGGTAATAACTCATATCCATCGGGGATTTATCCACCGGGGGAAGGGTTTGCGCCACCAGGCCGATAAAAATGACCTGGAAGAAGAATACCAAACAGAAAATTTTTTTCATTGGACGATGTTTTAGGTCTCCCGGCCACCTTACCGGTTCAGGCGCGGGGAAGTACAAATGTAAAACGAATTGTTTGTTCCGGTGTTCGGCTCAGGATGACAATTTTCCTTTATCAGCCAGTTCCTCAAAAGTCCGGGTGGCGAAAGGCTTGGCGGCGGCCCAAAAATGACGATAACATTCCGCTAATGGTTGGTAGTTTTCTTCAAAAAGACGGAAGGCGGTCTCACTTTCGGTGAGATAAAGGGCCCGGCGGATCAATCCCCCGAGGCTTTTACCGGCTCCCCAGCGGCTGCGGTAATGGAAGAGCCAGTTTTGTTCCTTCATATAGGGGAACATGCCGGCAAAATGGCCGGGCAGCCAGTGGCTGTTCCGGTGCAGGGTCTGGTATACCTCCTGTGAAAAATCGTGCAGCCTGTTTTCGGAGAATTCATTTTCATCCGCGGCCAGGAAATGATCGTAGACCACATCTACGATGGCCCCGCTGTAAAGACGGTAGTCAGGACGGAATATCTCTTTGGCTTCCCGGGTGGCTTCGTGTGTATCGGTGAATTCATCAATCGCCCGGTGCAGGGCAATCCCCTGCTGTATGCCTGCCGGGTAGTCCAGTTTCTTCTTTCCTTTCACAAAATCACTGATCATATTCCCCACGAGGATCTCGGGGTGATTAAAGGAAAGATATGCGTGAGCGAGGTAATTAATACAGGAAGGTTTTTGAACCCTAAAGTTACTGAACCGGAGAATTGTTTTTTTGGTGCCGGTAATACCGGTAAGAATAGATGCAGGGAATAAGGATCAGTACCAGCATCACGCCAAAGAAAAAGATCATGGCGGCTTTGGCAGATAAAAAAATACAGAAGATGGCCAGTAATAAACCGCCTGCAAACCAGAGCTTCCCGGCCAGGGCATGCGTCTTTCTCCAGTTCCCGGGGTTTTCCAGGGTCCAGGGCAGGCGCAACCCGGCAAAATAATTGGGTTTTAAATTGGGCAGGTAATTCCCGATCACGGCAAAGAGCAGGCCCACGCCGCTCAGGACCAGGTTTAGATCAAAGCGGGAACCACCATGGGAGGCACTGTAAATAATAAAACAGGTCAGGGTGGACAGGAATACGGCCAGGGCAAAACCGATCCGCTGCAGACGCAGTTTATTTTCCGCCGCATATTTCTTCGGATCGATCCGGTAAATATTTACTACCAGTAAATAGACCAGGATGCTGAGAGCGGAAAGGGCGATCACCATGACCAGCAATTCTTTTTTACTGCCAAGGCGGTCCGGCTTCCCGTTGATATCAAAATGCAGGGGAACTTCCGGGGGGAGGCTGCTCCAGTAAAAGGCCAGGAAAATTCCGGGTACAAGTATAACCAGGGGCAGGAGGCGGTTCAATACTTTATTCATCTTATTTCTTTTTTGTTTTGAATTGCAAAAACCATTTCATGATCTCATCCACCACGGTGGTGTTCAGTGAATAATAAATAAACTGTCCTTCTTTTTCCGCAGTAACCAGGCCGGCCTGTTTCAGCAGGTCAAGGTGATGAGAAATGCTGGGACCGGATATATGGAACTGCTCCACGATCTCCCCCGCCGTCAAATCCCCCCGTTGCAGTAATTCCAGGATCTCCCGGCGGGTGGGGTCATTCAGGGCTTTGAAAACAATGTTCATACAGGGTAATTATATATTTAGACAAATATCTAAATATATTTTTTCATATGCAATTTTTTTTGCCGTTTTATCATATAACCCGGGGAAGAGCGGATAACCGGTTATGGCAACGGGTGAACGGTTAAGCCGGGTCATCGCCTGTTAACAGCCATTAACAAGCCATTCCGCTAATCATAATTGGCTTGGGGAGGGCTGTAACCCACGCTACCTTTATTCCGTCACACAGGTAAAGGAGTCCGGCCCAAATCTCAAATCAAAAAACAAGTTGTATGAAAAAGATGCTGTTGGTCCTGGTGCTGCTGGTAAGTTCCCTGGTGACCCTTGCGACAGAAGAAAATGTAAATGAAAAAGTGCTGAACGCCTTTAAATCAGATTTTACGGCAGCCAGCCAGGTGGAATGGACAACAGGCCCCGGTTATTACAAAGCCGCTTTCCTGTTCAACGACCGGCATGTATTTGCCTTTTATACTGCGGATGGAAAATTACTGGGACTGACCCGGTATGTCACTACGGCGGAACTCCCGCTTAAACGGCAGGCCGATCTGAAAAAAAATTACGGCCAGTACTGGATCAGCGACCTGTTTGAAGCGGCCCGTGAAGAAGGCACTTTCTATTATATCACGCTGGAGAATGCAGACAGCCGGATCGTGCTCAAAGCCTCCGCGGATAACAGCTGGACGGTGTACGAAAAAATAAAAAAGGCCTGAAGATTCTTAGTTTTGGTGTGTGGTAAAACGACCCTGGTTTGCTTCGGCAGCCAGGGTTTTGTTTGCTACTATTTTCGGCAAAACTGTAATTTTGCGCATCCCGCAATGTCTCACCGTATTGTGATCTGAAGGCGGATCCAAAACAATATATCAATGAACAGAGGTCCGGTTTCTCAATTTATTCAGCATCATTACCGTCACTTCAATGCTGCCGCCCTGGTGGACGCCGCCAAAGGCTATGAGCAGCATTTACTCGAAGGGGGTAAAATGATGATCACCCTGGCCGGTGCCATGAGCACGGCCGAACTGGGTATCTCACTGGCCGAAATGATCCGCCAGGGGAAAGTGGATATTATCAGTTGTACTGGCGCCAACCTCGAAGAAGATGTCATGAACCTGGTCGCCCATTCCCATTACAAAAGAGTTCCCAATTACCGGGACCTGACACCCCAGGAAGAATGGGACCTGTTAGAGAACCATTATAACCGGGTGACTGACACCTGTATTCCCGAAGAAGAAGCCTTCCGACGCCTGCAAAAACACCTGGTGAAGCAATGGAAGGAAGCTGAAGCGAAGGGAGAGCGCTATTTCCCGCATGAGTTTTTATATAAAACAGTATTGAGCGGAGAACTAAAGCAGTATTACGAGATTGATCCGAAGGACAGCTGGATCATTGCCGCAGCGGAAAAAAATATTCCGATCATTGTTCCGGGATGGGAAGACAGCACAACCGGGAATATCTTCGCCAGCTATGTCATTAAAGGGGAGCTCAAAGCCAGTACCGTAAAAAGCGGAATTGAATACATGGTATTCCTTACCGAATGGTACCGTAATAACTCTTCCGGCAAAGGCGTTGGGTTCTTCCAGGTAGGTGGCGGTATTGCGGGCGACTTCCCGATCTGCGTGGTGCCGATGATGTACCAGGACCTGGAATGGCATGATGTGCCGTTCTGGAGTTATTTCTGCCAGATCAGTGATTCCACCACTTCTTATGGTTCTTATTCAGGGGCGGTGCCCAATGAAAAAATCACCTGGG
>JBBIGW010000106.1:0-13199 GCA_037447355.1 Bacteroidia bacterium
CGAAATGAGGAAAGGCGCATTGTCCCCCGCTGGCGGGGGAAGTGTTTCAGCCATAGGAGTCTTACAAGCAGGGGTGGACACAGAATGCTTCTCTTTTTCCACCCCCGTTTGGAAATTCTTTTAAATAGCAGATCCGGCCCCCGCCAGCGGGGGATAGCGGACAGTCACTCTCTTCGGCTTGCGTAATTATCAGCCGGGAAGAAAAGAAGAAGGGAACTGGTTCAGGCATAAGGAGCCTACAAGCAGGGGTGGATAAGAGAAGTGTAATTTCCCCCGGGTCCCCTTCGGGAGACTCGGCGGAGAATGTAAAATGGCAGATCCGGCCCCGCCAGCGGGGGATAGCGGACAGTCACTCTCTTCGGCTTGCGTAATTATCAGCCGGGAAAAAAAGAAGAAGGGAAGTGATTATATAATATTTTCCTTTCTTACCGTCTTCCCGGCAAAACAATATTTGCCGCAGGCAAACGAATGGGAACTGGTTCAGGCATAGGAGCCTTACAAATAGGGGTGGATAAGAGAAGTGTAATTTCCCCCGAGTCCCCTTCGGGAGACCCGGCGGAGAATGTAAAATGGCAGATCCGGCCCCGCCGGCGGGGGATAACGGACAGTCACTCTCTTCGGCTTGCGTAATTATCAGCCGGGAAGAAAGAAGAAGGGAAGTTTGATTTCCCCGTCCTTTCCGGCTTCCCGTCTATAACCCAATTGAACTTATCGTTAAGATTTGACTGTATGAACAAATCATCCATTTTCGTCCTCTTTAACTTTTTTTCTCCTTTTCTCTTAGCTCCAAACCCCTCTGCCTGTTTCCAACAGCGGCCGAAATAAAAAAAGCAGTCCCGGAAGAACTGCTCTTTCATTATTTTCTTTTATCGCTCAGCTTATAATCCGCTCAGTGTAATACCAATGGAAAAAGGCCGTACCTGCGGACCGAATCCATCCCGTAGCAGGGGCGTGAACTGGTAGGAACCATAAAGGCTCAGGTTGCCATAACCCACACGCACCATACCGGAAAGCCGTTGCTTATTAAAAAAGCGTTTGCCGGATTCCTTCATCACGTAATTATTGATATTGCCACCGTTTTTATTCTCAAACTTGGCATTACGGGTATGTGCATTCAGGAGCGTACCCACTTTCACCCCGAGGGCAAATTTGAATCCCTTGCCGGTCTCCGGGTTGGAAGAAAAACGGAATTCAACCGGGGCTTCCAGGTAAACGGTGGCCAGTTTGGTTTTCTTGAAATGATTGGTATCGCTCTGGTCGGTAAAAGCCAGGGTGCCGGTCAGTTCCTTGATCCCTACATAGGTTTTGGAGAAAAGAATATGATCCGAACCGATACCGGGGCCGAAAGCCATACTCAGTTTAGGATTGTTCTTGAAGGGAAAATCATACATCAGGTAGAGGTTCACCGACTTGCTCAGCCCCCTGGTGCTGATCGTATCGGGAATCCCTGCCCACCCGGTATAACCTAACTGGAATAACAGGTGGTCATTGGCCCGGTTGGTCAGGTTGGGTTTATCTTTCTTCTTTTTGGGGGCCGGGTTTTCCTGGGCGGATACGGTAAACATCATGATCGCGGCCAGTGAGCACAGTATTATCTTCTTCATATTCATTAAGTAGTGGACAAATGTAAAAGCCATGAGGTTAATAAAAGGTTAAAGACCCTGCGGGTAAATATCAAGAACCAAGATGCCAAGAACCGAAGAGCCCTGCCTGCCGGACAGGCAAATAATAAAATCCAAAACACAAAATTCAAAGAAGATCCAATTGGTTCTTGTTTTGGTTCTTGATATTTGGCGCTTATTTGGTTCTTGGCATCTTGGTTCTTGCCAGCCTTGCCCGCCGCAAGGCGAGGCAGGGATCTTTACATGTGGACCCTGTTGGGATCGAACCAACGACCCCCTGATTATGAGTCAGATGCTCTAACCGTCTGAGCTAAGGGTCCTGCCGTAAAGGCGGCTGCAAAAATATAAAAAAAGCGACGGAAACTCATCTGTTATTATATTAAATCTAATCCTTAGATTTACACCGCTTTGCTTATGCCTGAGAACGAACCCATAAAACGGTTGCTCGCTGCTATTGCTTTTGCTAATGACCAGGTGGCTTATAAAGAATTGTTCATCCTCCTTCACGGACGCCTGAAACAATTTGCCTATTCCATCCTGAAATCGCAGGAGGAAGCAGAAGAACTGGTATCTGATCTCTTTATTAAAGTATGGGAGAAAAGAGACCAGCTGACCACTATTGAATCCCCCCTTCTCTATTTTTATACCAGCGCCCGGAACCTGGCCTATAACCGGATCAGCAAACAAAAACGCCAGCAAAACCCTTCCCCGGAAGAATGGCTGGTGCAACTGAACAGTATTTATTTTGATCCGGAACAACTTCTTGTGACCGAAGAAATGATGCGGCGTATCCGGCAGGCTGTCAATAACCTCCCCCCCCGATGCCGGATTATTTTCAAGTTGGTCAAGGAGGATGGCCTGAAATACAAGGAAGTAGCTGAACTTCTCCAGCTTTCTGTCAAGACCGTGGAGGCCCAGATGGCAATTGCACTTCGCCGGCTCGGAAAATGTATGCATCTGGAAATCAGTGCTTTAAACCTTGTTAACCCTAACACAAAAAAAAGTTAAAACCCTTTAGGGGTAAACCCGGTGTTTCGTTGTCTTTGCTATTTACAACCAACGATTTAATGAGTCAGGAGCAATTTTGGGTGTCATTTTCTAAAAAACTGTCCGGGGAAGCATCAGCAGAAGAGCTGGGATCCCTCGAGAGCCTTATCCGGGAACATCCGGAATGGCAGTTCGCCATTCAGAACCTGGAAGATCTTTGGAAATACCAGGCGGATAAGGATCCTGCGAACGGCGAGGATGCCTATATGCTGCACCTGCACCGGATGAGGGAAATGAATATATCCCTGGAAGGCATACCCGGGGAGAAAGGGAGCAGCACTAACCCGAAAAAAAGGATGGCCCGTTGGTATTGGGCGGCAGCAGTTCTCGTATTGCTGACCGGTCTTTTTGGGATCCGTTCTTTATTCAGTGCAGTAACCGGGGGAGATGAAGTGGCAGGACAGGTCAATGAGATTTCCACCCGCCCCGGCTCCAAATCAAAAGTACAGTTGCCCGATGGTTCTGTCGTTTGGCTGAATGCGGGCAGTAAGCTTGTTTATAATAAAGACTTCGGAAAAGAAACAAGGGAAGTAACCCTTACCGGCGAGGGATTTTTTGATGTAACAAAGAACAAGGAAAAGCCCTTTATCATCAGTACCTCCAGTATTAAGATCAAAGTACTGGGTACAGCGTTTAATGTAAAAGCCTACCCGGAAGACAAACAGACTGAAACCAGCCTGATCCGCGGAAGCATTGAAGTCACCATCCGGAACCGTCCCAATGATAAGATCATTCTTTCGCCCAGTGAGAAACTGGTGGTGGAAAATGATATCGCCAAAGTTGAATCCGGGTCCATCGGGAAAATAAAGAAGACGGGTAATATCGTACGCACCGAATTACCGGGGATCAGCACCCTGATGGCGATCAATAAACTGAAGTATAACCCGGTTGACAGCACGGTAGCGGAAATTCAGTGGGTTAATAATAAACTGGTATTCCGGGATGAATCCTTCGGCGAACTGGCGATCCGGATGGAGCGCTGGTATGATGTGCAGATCGATATTACCGATCCGCGTATCGCGGAAGAAAGGCTGAACGGGATCTTTGATTCGGAAACGATTATCCAGGCCCTGGACGCACTAAAGGAGTTTATACCCTTCAAATATGAAAAGGACGGAAACAACATAATTATTCACCGCTAATGCTTATGCCATATGATTGCTCTGATTAACAATACTTCCTGACAACAAAAAAATTGCGGGATTTCGCTGCAACGAAACCCCGCGAGGTTAACACTGAGGACTGGATTCCTTTCCCGGAATCCTGATTTTTAACCCTTCAATTGTAAAGTATGAAAAAAAATGAAACGACTGCTGTTTCTACAAAGGATCATCTGTTACTAAAGATTACCAGAATTATGAAATTGACGATTGCTTTTTTGCTGATTGCCTGTCTCCAGGTTTCTGCTCATGGCTTTTCGCAAGATCGTATTACACTGAAAATGAATGAGGCAGAAATCAAAAAAGTATTGTTTGCCATTGAGAAGAAAACCAACTACCGGTTTCTTTTCAGTGAAAACGCATTAAAGAAAAAGCCCCGGGTTACGGTGGATGCGGTGGATGCACCTGTTACCGACCTGCTGGACAAAATCCTGGCCAATACCGGGGTGAGTTATAAAATACTTGCCTCCAAACTGGTGGTGCTGAAAGAAGGAATGAACGCTACGGAGATTGTGTCGCAGGACCTGCGGGTAACGGGTAAGGTGGTTTCTTCCACAGGGGAGGCCCTGGCCGGTGTTTCCGTTTCCGTAAAAGGATCCCGGACCGGTACAACCACCGATGCCGGTGGTAATTTCTCCCTGACCGTCCCCGACGACGCCACCCTGGTATTCAGTTCCGTGGGGTTTGAAAACTTTGAAGTGGCGGTGGCCGGAAAATCCACGATCAATGTAACCTTGCAGCAATCCGCCAAGAAGATTGATGAAGTGGTGGTGATCGGTTATGGTACTGCCAGTAAAAGGGACCTGACCGGGTCCATCGCAAAAATTTCAGGAAAGGAAATTTCCGATAAACCCAATACCAACCCCGTTGCCTCTTTACAGGGTAAAGTGGCGGGTGTGTCCATTGTGAACAGCGGTACACCCGGTGCGGAACCGGATATCCGTATCCGCGGTACAAACAGTATCGGGGGTATCAAACCGCTCTATGTGGTGGATGGTATCTTCAATGATAATATTGACTACCTGAACCCGAATGATATCGAGTCGATCGAAATTCTGAAGGATCCTTCTTCCCTGGCGATCTTTGGGATCCGTGGCGCGAACGGGGTGATCGCGATCACCACCAAGAAAGCTAAGGCCGGTAAGATTGTAGTAAATTTTACTTCTACTATTGGTTCCAAGAAACTTGTAGATAAGATCGGCATGGTGGATGCCGCCGGTTTCAAAACCCTGTTTGATGAAGAACAGACCAATATTGGATTGTTGCCAGTTCAATTCTTTGATTATACCCGCTGGACAGGCAATACCGACTGGGTGGGTGCCATGACCCGGACGGGGATATTCAACAATAATAATATCAGCGTTTCAGCCAGCACCGAAAAGAATAAGTTCTATATGGGGGTGGGTTATATCCAGGATGAGGGCGTGGTGAAGCATGAAAAGCTGGAAAAAATATTGCTCTCTATTAATGATGAATTCAAAATCAGTAAAGGTATCAAGCTTGGTTTTAATTTTAACGGGTTCAGGCAGAATTTGCCGTTCAGTCAGGCTAATGGTTTGCTGTTCGATGCCCGTCGTGTATGGCCGATAACACCAACAATTGATCCTGCTACCAATGTGTATTACGAATTAGCATACCAGGCTGGTCAGATTGCAAACCCCCTGATGAACCTGGAGAATAAATGGAACAAGGAAATTCGTACTGAATACAGGATGGTGGGAAGCGTATTTGCAGAAGTGAATTTTTTGAAAAACTTCAATTTCCGCACTACTTTATACTCTGACCTGTCAAATATCGATGAGAGAGTGTACAACCCGATTATGTACCGGTTCAACCCGACCGGAAGCAAAACTGGCGGGGATACCGTGTATATTGACCCCAATAACCGGATTACATCAGTTAGCCAGTCTGCTTCAAATTATAAAAAATACCAGCAGGATCATATCCTGACGTTTAAGAAGAACTTTGGAGATCACGGTTTTACAGCGATTGCAGGGTTTACGACTTATTTTAATAGTTTTAATAACTTATCAGCAACAGCTCGCCAAAAAGACCCGGGTGATTCAATTCCGGACAACAAACGTTTCTGGTATATCGATAATGGATTTGTTGATCAAAGTACCAGGAGATCTTCTTCAAATCAGTGGGAGAAGGCAACCGCTTCCACATTATTCCGATTATTATATAACTACCAGGGCAAGTACCTGCTGAATGCCTCTTTCAGAAGGGACGGTTCTTCCCAGATTTCACCCAGCAACCGTTTCAAGAACTTCTATTCTGTAGGTGCCGGCTGGGAGTTAACCAAAGAAAACTTTATGGCTTCTCAGAAAATATTTGATTTCTTGAAATTAAAAGCTTCTTGGGGCCGCTTGGGGGTACAGAATACTTATGGATTTGATTATCCTTACTATCCTGCCCTGCAGACAGATAATACCGCTGTATTTGGGAATACTATTGCGCCGGCTTATTCCCTTTCCTATGAACCCAATCGCAACCTAACTTGGGAGGTTGTGGATGCCAAAGACTTGGGTTTTGAATTATACGCGTTGAAGAACCGTCTGCATATCGATGCCGCATATTATAGTAAAACAACCAAGGAAATTATGACTATTGTTCCGACTGGTGCAGGACGCAGAAGGCTGGATAATGTAGGTAGTGTGAAGAATAAGGGAATTGAATTGGCTGTAGAATGGAAACAAAAATTTAGTAATGATTTATCAATTACCCTTAGCGGCAATTTTACCACATTTGACAATAAAGTAATTGACCTGGGTGGCAATAAGCTGAACGCCAGTGAAGAAAGACCCAACCAGACCGAGGCCGGATACCCCATTGGTTATTTCTATGGTTACGTGGTGGAGGGTGTGTACCAGACCTATGCCGAGAAACTGGCTTCCCCGGTGGTAGTAGGTTACCAGTATGGCCCCGGTGACCTGAAGTACAAAGACGTAAACGGGGATGGTAAGATCGATCCTTCCGACCGGACGATGATTGGAAATCCGACAGCGGATTTTGCATATGGCGGATCTGTAGCACTGAACTACAAAGGATTTGATATTGGTGTTGATTTCGGGGGTGTATATGGCAATGAAGTATACCGGTACTGGGGTAGCTCAGAATTACCCTTTACCAAGTTCAATTACCCGGCTTTCAAACTGAACCGCTGGCACGGGGAAGGCACTTCCAACTGGGATCCGATCCTGGGGGATAACCACCCGATCAACAGGCTGCCTTCTACCTATGGTATTGAAGACGGAAGCTATTTCCGGATTCGTAACCTGCAGGTGGGATACAATATCAGCCCTGAGTTCCTGAAAAAATACCATATCAGCAGTTTCCGGATCTTCGCCAATGCGCAGAACCTGAAAACCTGGAAGAAGAATTCCGGTTATACCCCTGAATTCGGAGGAACAGGCTCTGGTGCAGCCACATCGTTTGGGATTGACAACGGAAACGGACCGATTCCCCGGGTATTCACCGCGGGTATTAATGTAAACTTTTAATTCTTAAAACTCTTAAGCTATGAATAAAGTAAAAAATTGGGTTTGGAGTCTGCTTTTGGCGGTCCCGCTGCTGCTCTTGTTTACGGGCTGTAAAAAGTTCCTGGACCGCAAACCTTTGACGGCAACTTTGGATGACCTGAACCAGGGAGGCCTGGAAGGACAGATCTACGGTTTATATGGTGCCATCCGGAACGGGGATGTGGCAGGACAGGCTTTTGGTGGTATTCCCTGGCTGGCGATCCACGGGTTCCGTGCAGATGATTCTGAAAAAGGAAGCAGTGCGGCCGATGGTGCTGACTGGGGGGTTATCTACGACCAGTTCCAGTATGTAAAAGACCATTGGTCCAATTCCATCTACTGGGATCAGCACTATGTACTGATTGGCCAGGCCAATACGGCTTTGCAATTGGCGGATTCCTTGGGCCTGAACGACGCAGCCTCGATGGTGAATATTGCGGAAGCCAAATTCTTCCGGGCTTTCTCTTATTTCGACCTGGTAAGAACCTTCGGGGAAGTACCCAAGATTGACTTCAGGGTTTACAATCCGAATGACAGTAAAAAAGCGAAGGCACCGGTTGCCGAGATCTATGCCCTGATCGACGCGGACCTGAGTTTTGCCATCGCCAACCTGCCCGCTACCTGGCCGGCCAAATACACGGGCCGTTTAACCAGCGCGGCTGCCAAGGCCCTGCAGGCCAAAGCCATGCTGTACCGGCAAAACTGGTCCGGCGCCCTGGCTCTTTGCCAGCAGATCATCAATACCGGTCAGTATGAACTGAAATCAGACTTTACCAAACTCTTCCGCGAAGAGGGTGAAAACAGTAAGGAGTCGATCTGGGAAATACAGGCCTATATCGGGCCCAATGGTACCGACAACTACTATTCCTGGTACGGGATCGCCCAGGGTGTACGGGGTTCAGGTGAATGGGACCTGGGATGGGGATGGAATACACCTACCCAATCACTTGTGGATGCATACCAGGCCGGGGATGCCCGTAAAGATGCTACCATTCTTTACTCCGGTCAGAGTGATGGCTATTATGGACGCACTCTTCCCGGTTCTGTATTCGATGTACCGGCCGGACCGCTGCCCCGCAAATTCTGGAACAAGAAAGTGTACCCGGAACCTGCTATGCAGACACAAACCGGGAACAGGCAGGCTGGTTGGGTAAACCAACGCGAAATCCGCTATGCCGATGTACTGCTGATGGCTGCTGAAGCGGCCAATGAACTCGGTGGTGCCGGTAACCAGGCTTTAGCAGTAACTTATATCAACCAGATCAGGACAAGAGCCGGATTGGCGAATGCCGCTTTTGTGGACCAGGCTTCCTTCCGGACCATTATCAAAAATGAAAGAAGGTATGAACTGGCCATGGAAGGCGAGCGTTTTTACGACCTGGTAAGATGGGGAGATGCCAATACTGTACTGGGCGGTTCTGGTTATACCAACTGTCATAAATACTACCCGATTCCGCAGGCCGCTATCGACTTTGCCGGTGGTGTGCTGGTGCAGAATCCCTGCTGGTAAAATATTTTATCTGGTCCGGTTTACTGACCGGACCAGATTCAACCCTTTCTTTAAACAGAAAATTGAATTAAAATGACAAAGACAACACAAATATTCACAAAAGTTTTCCTGGGATTTTCAGCTGTGGTTTTAATGGCCAGCTGCCAGAAAATGAATAAACCCGGTTATGCCGATTATCCGCCGGATGCCAACCCTCCGGGCGGTCCCCTGAAATTTTATGCGGCCTTTGATGGCGTTTCCGCTGACCCCCTGATGAACGGGGTGGACAGTATCCGCGCCAATTTCCCGGCCAGCAACCCCCTTACTTCGGTTGCGGGTGTAACGGGTAAAGCGATCCAGGGTTCTGACGGGAAAGCCGTTCTTTACCCATCTGCCAATGATTTCAAAGACGCAACCAGTTTCAGTATCTCTATGTGGCTGAAAAATACAGCCCAGCCAGGTCGTACGGAGTTCCTGTTCTCCCTGGCCGATGATACCTACGGATGGCACCACAGTGCAGTATTCCTGTTGATGGAAAACCAGACCGCAGCCAGCGCCACTATGAAATTATGCGTGATGGACCAGTGGCTGGAAGGTACGTTCAACAAACCTGTATTTGACGGTAGCTGGCACCATATCGTGTATTCCTACGATCAGACCACGTCTAAAATGACCTATTATTTTGACGGGGCCGTGGTAACCGGTATGACCCCCACCCAGACCGACGTGAAGAACGGTGGCAGCCCGAGGGGTGCCGTAAACTTCAAAAACGCGTATAAATTCATCCTGGCCGGCTGGAACAAGCATGCCAATACGACCGGTCCGACCGACGACTGGATCCGGTCCTACAACGGGACAATGGACCAGTTCCGTTTGTATGGAAAAGCATTGTCTGCCACAGAGGTATCCGCGTTGTATAATAGCCGGTTATAATATGATTTGCTAAATATTTTTTTTGGCAATCGCAGAGCATAAGCAGAAAAGAGGCTGGACAATTATTGTTTCAGCCCTTTTCATTTATTAGCCCTATCATCCCGAACTTTGCTCAATGAAAAAGTATATCCTTCCCGCAGCAGGAAAACTCCTTTGCGGGTTCATACTCCTGGCCTTGCTGAACAGTTGTAATAAATCCACGCCTTTTTTTTCCAGCCTTTCTTCTTCCCATACCAATATCCGTTTCACCAATAAACCGGAGAAACACAAACTCTTTAATATCCTCTACTATCTCTATTATTATAACGGGGGTGGGGTGGCCACCGGGGATATCAACAATGACGGGCTGCCGGACATTTATTTCACCGCGAATAACAAGGGAGGAAATAAACTGTACCTGAATAAGGGCAATTTTGAATTTGAAGATATTACAGAGAAAGCCGGCGTAAAAGGGACGGCTGACTGGTGTACCGGTGTTACCATGGCCGATGTGAACGGGGACGGCCTCCTTGATATCTATGTGAGTTCCATTAATAAAAAATATGACCTGAAAGGCCATAACGAACTGTTCATCAATAACGGCAATTCAACATTTACGGAAAAGAGCGCTGCCTACGGACTTGACTTTGCCGGCCTGACCACGCAAACCGCTTTCTTTGACTATGACCATGACGGGGACCTTGACTGCTATATCCTCAACCAGTCGGCCCATCCGCACGCCAATATCGTGGATACGATGAACCGGAGGAAAAAGGATTCCTTATCCGGGGATATCCTCCTGCGCAATGACGTAAATGTAAACGGGAAATTCACGGATGTATCGGAAGCAGCCGGTATTTACCAGAGTAACCTGGGATACGGGCTGGGACTGGCAGTCGCCGATCTGAACAACGACGGCTGGGAAGATATTTATATCGGAAATGATTTTCATGAGAATGACTATTACTATATCAACAATAAGAACGGGGGTTTCACGGAAAGTGGCGCTGCTCATTTCCGGCATTACAGCCGGTTCAGTATGGGCAATGATATAGCGGATTATAATAACGACGGTCAGCCCGATGTGGTGACCGTGGATATGCTGCCCCCGGATGAAAAACACTGAAAGACCTATGGCAGCGATGAAAACCCGGATATCTATAAAGTAAAACTGGAGATAAACGGATACCAGCACCAGTATTCCCGTAACTGCCTCCAGCGGAATAACGGGAACGGAAGTTCCTTCAGCGAAACAGGCCTGATGAGCGGGGTCTCCGCCACCGACTGGAGCTGGTCCCCCCTGTTTGCTGATTTTGACAATGACGGCAACAAGGACCTCTTTATCTCCAGTGGTATTGTAAAGCGGCCGGTGGACCTGGACTATGTACGCTTTGTTTCGGACATGGAATCAAAACGGAACCTGAGCCGCACCGATAAATACGATGACGAAACCATTGAAGCTATGCCCGATGGCAGCTCCCACCCGTTTTTCTTTAAGGGCAATGGCAACGGATCCTTCCGGGATGTAAGCCGTGATTGGGGCACCGGCAAAATGAAGGGCTATTTTAACGGGGCGGCCTATGCCGACCTGGACAATGATGGTGACCTGGATGTGGTGATGAACTGCATCAACGAAAAAGCCACGGTACTACGGAACAATGCCACCGGGAGAAATTACCTTACCCTTTCTTTTTCCGGTGACAGCCTGAACCGCTTTGGACTGGGTGTAAAAGCCTGGGTTTTCGCCAAAGGGAAAATGCAGTACCAGCAACTGATGCTGACCCGAGGGTTCCAGTCTTCCTCCGAGCCCCGTCTTCATTTCGGACTGGATTCAGCCGCTACAGCCGACAGTATCCTCATCGTATGGCCCGACCAGCATGCACAAACACTCCGGAATGTGGCGCTCAGCAAATCCCTTGTGATTAATAAGAAAGACGCCAGGGATACATTTAATTACGACAGCAACTTTAAACCGGCGCCCGTCTTATTTGAAGATATTACCTCCAGCATCCCCTGTAACTGGAAACATAAGGAAAATGAGTTTGTGGATTTCAATGTACAATACCTGATTCCGCATGCTTTGTCTGCCCGGGGACCCAAAATAGCCGTGGCCGATGTGAACGGGGACGGGCTGGATGATTTTTATGCCTGTGGCGCCAAGGACCAGCCCGGGGCCCTGATGATCCAGCAGGCCAACGGTAGTTTTGCAGAGACAGATACCGCACTCTTCAGCCCGGATGCGGTTTGTGAGGATGTGGATGCGGCCTTCCTCGATGTAAACGGGGACGGCTTCACGGATCTCTATGTGGTGAGCGGGGGAAATGAACCCCGGAACAATGCCCTGGCCCTGGAAGACCGCCTGTACCTGAACGATGGGAAGGGAAAGTTCACCAAGGCGCACAACCCGTTCTCACAGCAATACGAGAACAAATCCTGCATCGCCCATGCGGATATTGACAAGGACGGGGACCAGGATATATTTATCGGCAACCTCGCCAGTCCCACTGCCTATGGCCTGCCCCAGACTTCTTACCTGATGATCAATGAGGGGAATGGTCATTTCAAATTTGACGGGGAGAATAAAATTCCCCTGAAATCAGTTGGAATGGTCAGCACTGCAGTCTTTACAGATCTGAATAAGGATGGCTGGGAAGACCTGGTCATAACCGGTGAGTTCATGCCGGTGAAGGTCTTTCTGAATAATAAAGGAATATTCACAGCTGCTGATGTCCCGCAATCCACGGGGCTCTGGCAAACACTTTATGCCACCGATGTGAATGGAGACGGCTTTACCGATCTCCTCGCCGGCAACTGGGGACATAACTCAAAACTCTATGCCGGGAAGAACGGCCCGGTCAAGCTCTATGTCAAGGATTTTGACAATAACGGTACCAACGAACAGATTCTTTGCTATACGATCGACGGAAAGGAATACACGTTCCTGGCAAAGGATGAACTGGAAAGACCCCTGCCGGTATTAAAGAAAGCCTACCTGACCTACAGTGAAGTGGCCGGTAAGACGGTGGACTATATGTTCTTCGACCTGTTCAAGAACTACACCGAAGCAAAAGCAGAAGTGCTGGCTTCCAGTTGCTTTATCAATGACGGGAAGGGAAATTTCACCCGGCGGGATCTGCCGGATGAACTGCAACTGGCCCCGCTGATGTCGTTCGCCGCCTCGGTGCCCGGGCAGGAAGGCTCCTATATCGGCAGCGGTAATTTCTACGGGGTGATACCCTATGAAGGACGCTACGACGGCCTGCTTCCCACTTTATTCAGTTTTACAAAAAATACCGGCGATTTTACTTTCAAAACTGCGCTTCCTTCTGTTTCCGGTGAGACCAGGGATATGAAATGGATCCATGTAGCGGGTAAAGGAAAAGTACTGGTAGTGGCCCGGAATAACAGCTCTTTATTGTTCTTTAAACCCGTTGTTCAAAATTGATGA
>JBBIGW010000107.1:0-13092 GCA_037447355.1 Bacteroidia bacterium
GAGAACGGAAGAGGGTGAGATCCGCTTCAGGAACTACCCGGAGGGGCAGGGAGAAGACATAGTCAAGTGATTCCCGGATACTGTTCGAATAGTCCTTTTTAACCGGGGGCGTCTTGTCTTGTATCCATTGTTCGAAGTGGAGAGGAAACGAATGATCAATGCGATCCAGGCAACGGATGCCTGCATTTTTCAGGGCGGCCGCATTGCACAGTTGTTCATACTGGCCGCTGATCGGGATGGCGAGTATTTTTTTTCCCAAATGAAGGGCTTCGGCCGGGGTTTCGAAACCGGCTCCGCAAAGAATACCGGTGCATTGGATAAGGCTGCCGGTAAAAAGATCCTTGTTCACCGGCAGGAACACCAGGTTTTTTTCTTCCCGTATGGAATTTGTTTCCCGGGAAAAAATATGGAACCGCTGATCGGGGAATTTTTCGAACAAGGCCTTTAACTGAATTTCACACCAGGAGGGAAGGTAAATGGTTATATGGTTTTTGATTACCGGGTTCGCTTTTAGTATTTCTTTTTTAACAACAGGTTCGAAGATCCCGGTGTCATATTTTTCAAAATGATAGCCGGTACGGTACGGGGCTTTTACAAAATTTGTCAGTACCCATTCCCCTGCACGGGTCTTTTTTTCCGGGCGGGGAACCCGGGTTGACTGGAAACTGGCCTGGTGTCCGAAATGCACAGAAGGAATTTTCTTCCGGGCACAGGCAGCGGAAGTGATAAAATCAAAATCATTCAGTACCAGGTCGTAGTTCTCCACCGGAAGGTCCCGGATCTCCCGGTTGATCCTTACCGGGTTGATCTTTTTTGCCATCTTCCAGTAATCCAGCCCGCCCTCGCAATTGTAAAACAGGCTGATGCCCCTGCTCCTGTATTTTACCGGGGCATCCAGCTCCAGGTGGGCATTACTGCCACTCAGGAAAATATCCACGGTCCCGTATTGCTGTAAATGCGGTAAGAGCGTCATGGCCCTGCTGATATGCCCGTTCCCTGTAGCCTGCACGGCGTATAATATTTTCATGGTTCAGGGTTGTAATGAAGTTATAAACAGGTTGATCTCGTCGGTTACCACATTCAGGGCCGGTATTTTCCTGTTCATATGAATGACGGTTGCGCTGGCATAATCTTCTTCCCGGTAGTGGTAAATTGTCCATTCGTTATCCGCGTATTCCAGGGCGGTCAGGTTTTCGATCCAATCCCCGCTGTTCAGGTACATCACTTTCCCGTTCCGCGTTTCAATCAGTTTTTTCTGTGGCTGGTGAATATGCCCGCAAATGACATAATCATATCCTTTCCCGATAGCCAGCTCCGCGGCGGTTTGTTCAAAATCCGCTATCCAGGCTACGGCTTTTTTCACCCCGTTTTTTATTTTTTTGCTCAGGCTCAGTTTGGGCCTTCCGATTTTTTTCAGGCACCAGTTTATAAAACGGTTGAGCAGGATGAGCCAGTCGTAGCCGAAGCCCCCCAGTTTGGCGATGATCTTCGCGCTGCCCTTAGTGGTATTATCAAATACATCACCATGGAAAACCCAGGTCATTTTCCCGTTTATTTCCAGGACGAGTTTATCCACCAGTTGAAAATGGCTGAGCTGGATGCCGCTGTACCGGCGCATCATTTCATCATGGTTGCCGGTAATGTACACCACCCGTGTGCCATTGCCCAGCAGGTTGAAAATTTCCTTAATTACCTGCAGGTGGGCCGGGGGAAAATACCGTTTGGAAAACTGCCATCCGTCAATGATATCACCGTTCAGGATCAGCAGCCGGGGGGAGATGCTTCTCAGGTATTTCACGATTTCTTCCGCATGACAGCCATAGGTGCCCAAATGGAGATCAGAGATAACGACTACGTCGGGATTTCTTTTTTTCAATGCGTACGAGTTTTCCAAAGTACGGCATGTATTGTTATCGGAATACTACCGGTAGTTTATTAATGTATGACCGTACTGTGAAATTACTATTACCGGCTGTGTTGCATAGGCTGCCTGTGTTAGCTGAATGTTACCGGTGCAAATAGTATTACTTCATTCACATTAGGATAACGATTCGTTTACTTTCTGATAAGCGCTTCTTCATTTTTGATAGACACCTTAGCGCCCTGAATGGATGGGTTTTTAACTAAAACAAATTTCTTATGACTACAAAGTTTCACCTCCGGTATAAGCAGTTTTTTTTCCTGCTTTTACTGATTATCGCCCTGCCGGTAGTATTGCCGGCGCAAAAGACCATAACCGGTAAAGTAATTTCTGATGAAAATCAGCAACCGTTACCGGGTGCGTCCGTAACATTAAAAAAGAAAGGAACAACCGCTATTACGGACCAGGCGGGTAATTTTAGTATTACCGCTTCTGACAAGGAATTGCTGGTCATCAGCAACATCGGTTTCGTTACCAAAGAGATTGCCGGTTCAGAAGCCGGTGTGGTGGTGCTTCAGCCGGATTCCAAAAGCATGAATGAAGTGGTGGTAACGGCCCTGGGTGTTAAAAAGGAGATCAAAAAGATCGGCTATACGACCCAGGAAGTAAGAGGTTCGGACCTGGTGAAAGCCCGGGAGCCGAATGCCGTCAGCAGTTTTAAGGGAAAGGTTGCGGGTCTTACCGTAAATATCACCCCGGAACTGTTGCGGGCCCCTTCGATCAATTTCAGGGGAGATGGTTCCGTGTTATTTGTAGTGGACGGTGTGCCCATTAAAACAGATACCTGGAATATCAGCCCGGATGATATCGAAAGTTACACGTTCCTGAAAGGACAGACCGCCGGTTCATTGTACGGTTCACTGGCACAGAACGGGGCGATTATCATTAATACAAAGAAGGGAACTAAGGATAAAAGAGGGGTTTCGGTAGAATTCAATTCCAGCACCATGTTCGAAAAGGGTTTTCTTTCTTTCCCCCGTTACCAGGACCTGTATGGCCCGGGTTCACAGGGAAAATATGCGTTTAAAGATGGTGTTGGCGGCGGCCTGAATGACAATGACTATGACGTATGGGGCCCCCGTTTTGACGGGCAGTTAATCCCCCAGTACGATGGCGAAGTAACACCCGGTACCAATTATACCACTACGTTCCCGAACGGGACAATTTTTGCAGGAAATATCAAACCCACTCCCTGGACGGCCCGTGGCAAGGATAACCTGAAAAATTATCTTCAGACAGGCATGGTTTCCACCAATCACTTTGCAGTTGCCTCTCATACGGAGAATTCAGATATCCGCTTCGGGGTGGGTCATACATACCAGCGTGGTATCGTACCGAACACGGATCTGAATACCACCAATTTTAACCTTTCTGCCGGTTATCGTTTCTCCAACCGTCTGAAAGTTTCTGCCAACCTGAATTACAGCCGTCAGTACACGGAGAATTTCCCGGATGTGAATTACGGACCGAACAGTCTTATCTATAATGTGGTGATCTGGGCCGGTGCCGACTGGAGTATCCGTGACCTGCGCAATTACTGGCAGGATGGTAAAGTGGGAATCCAGCAGAAATACGCGGAATACCAGCGGTACAATAATCCCTGGTTCATGGCCTATGAATGGCTCCGGGGACATTATAAGAACGATATATACGGTTACCTCAACGTGGACTGGAAACTGGGCAACGGGCTTTCCCTGCTTTTCCGCCCTGGCTTTTCCACGTATGATTTAACAAGAACGGAGAAAATGCCTTATTCCGCCGGTGCCTATGGCCGGGATGACCGGAAAGGAGATTACCGGGAAGACCGCCGCTCCTTATTTGAATCCAATAATGAAGTGCAGCTGAAGTACACAAAAAAATTCTTCTCCGACTTCCTGAGCCTCGATGGTTTTGTGGGTGGTAATATCAATACGATCCGGTATTCCGGTAACTACGCCACTACGGATTACCTGACCATCCCTGGCCTGTATTCCTTATCCAATTCACTGAACCGCCCCTTTATCAACAGCTGGAATGCCAACCAACTGGTGTTAAGCGGCTACTCTTCATTTGATTTCGGGTTAAGTAAATATGCGACGGTTTCTTTAACCGGCCGGTATGACAAGCATTCAAACCTGCCGCTCGGCAATAACAAATATTTCTATTATTCAGCCGGTGTATCAACGGTCCTGTCGGATTATGTAAAAGTGCCGGAACTGGTTTCTTTTGCAAAGCTGAGAGGATCCTATGCCACCGGGCGTGATGCCGGTATCGTGTCTACCGTGGGCCCGCTTGGTTTTATTGGCGGAAATCCGCTGGGATATGGCGACAATTACCAGTCTCCCTATGGTCTTACCCGTTACGCGTTCAGCACCAATTATACCTATTCAACCAGCACTACCTATAATAATGCGCTCGGTGCCTCCTATGTGAACGGGCTGAATGACCCGAGTATCAAGGCAGGTAATAAAAAGACGCTGGAACTGGGTACCGATATCCGGATCCTGAGAAACAGGATCGGCCTGGACTTTACCTGGTACAAAACGATCAATGAGCTGCTGACCTCAAGGGCCATCAGTCCCTCTTCCGGTTATACCAGTTTGACGGAGAATACCGGGGAGTACAAATACAAGAATACCGGGATTGAAATCGTGCTGAACGGCTCACCGGTTAAAACCAAAAACTTTACCTGGGAAATGACGGTCAATGGTTCCAAATTTAAAAAGGTCTGGATAAAAAACCCTGCTCCCAACAACTGGGTAAAGGACGGGGATCGTGTTGACCTGGTGTATGGGAATTCATTTGTAAGAACACCTGATGGCCAGCTGGTGCATGGGTCAAACGGGCTCCTGCTGCGTTTCTCTGACCTGGGTTCACCTGCCCGGAGAATATTCGGACATTCCGATCCTGATTTTATCTGGGGAGTTACCAATACGCTTTCCTATAAGAACCTGAGCCTTACTTTCCAGTTTGACGGTGTGATCGGCGGTGTGTTCCATGATTATGTACGCCAGAAAACCCTGCAGGGCGGACGTCACCTGGAAACCGTACAGGGTGAATGGGGTGCCGCCCGCTATGATGATGTGAATGGCGGCACCTATGTGGCGAATGGAATTATCCTGGTAGGAACCCCGGTGCTGGATCCGGTTACCGGTGAGATCACCAACTGGAAAGACCTGACCACGGCTCCCAATACGAAAAAGACAACCGTGCAGAATTATTCCAGCCGTTATGCCAGCATCCAGGACCTGAATATTATCAGCAAAACCTTCGCTAAACTGCGGGAAGTAACACTGACCTACCGGCTTCCCAAAACCCTGTTTGGTAAAGTATTCAGCCAGGCTTCGGTATCACTGGTAGGAAGGAACCTCCTGCTGTTTTTCCCGGAGAAATACAAGGATGTGGACCCTGACCAGTTTATGCAGAGCAGCGGATCTGACCTGCAGACACCCACCACCCGCCGGTTTGGTTTTAACCTGAACCTGGTGTTTTAAGAACTTATATCGTTACACTACTAAACATGATGACCATGAAAAACGGATTTAAAATAATCGCAGCTGCTGTGCTGATCCTGGGAATAGCATCCTGTAAGAAAAAATATGAAGAATATTCTGTCAACCCCAACCAGGCTACCGTGGTGCCGCCCGGCTTATTACTCATCAAACAACTGAATGATATTTCGGGAGGCCTGGGAGGTATTGAACCCTGGGGTTCTGTGGCACGATATAACCAGTATTTCTGCCGCAATTACCAGTACTACGGGGACAATACCTATGGATTTAACGGAGGCCCTTTCGGAGTCTATAACGGGAACCTGAAGAATATCGACCGGATGGAAACAGAAGCAACCCGTGCCGGTGCCGCAGCGGTGAATCCCTATGCGGCCATTGCGAAATTCCTGAAAGCCTACTATTATTATAACCTGACTTCCCTGATGGGAGATGTGCCGATGAGTGAAGCGGTAAAAGGACTTGAAGGGAATTTTACCCCTAAGTATGATGACCAGAAAGCCGTGTTCCTGCAGGTGATCAAATGGCTGGATGAAGCCAACGATGATTTCACCACCCTGGCTTCCAGCAGCGATCCGGGAACCGTATCCGCCTATGATATTTATTATAAGGGCGATTTCTCAAAATGGAGAAAACTGGTAAATGCCTATAAATTACGGGTCCTGGTCAGCCTGAGCAAAAAAGCGGGCGATGCGGAGCTGAAAATTGCCACCCGGATCAATGAAGTGATGACCAACCCTTCTAAATTTCCCCTGTTCAGCAGTTCAGCAGATGATCTGAGGTATGTATATAACAATGATGTAAACAGGTATCCGACTACCCCGGTGGCTTATGGTTTTGATGCGCTGCGGCTGAATATGGCAGAAACATACGTTAAAGCCTGTACCGACCGGAATGACCCCCGCGTACTGGTTACCTGTGAGCCGGCCTGGAAGATCGTGGATGATAACAGTTATGCACCAACGGATTTCAGGGCTTTTATTGGTTCTCCCACCGGGCAGGACCAGAATATTATGGAGGCTAATGCCCTTACCGGCAAGCTCAGCATGATTAACCGGTATCGGTATTACCGGACCAATGTGGGTGAAAACTTCATCATTGCAGGCTACACCGAAATGTGTTTTAATATCGCGGAAGCGATCAATCGCGGTTATACAGCCGGTGATGCGGAAGCCTGGTACAAGGCCGGCATCCGGAATTCTCTCGATTTTTATGGAATCGTCAACGGTGCCAATACGGTCAATTACCTGCGCCCGGGTCAGTCACTCGGCAGCTGGACAAACGCCGGTTTCAACTTCGATTTCAATGATTATTATGCCCAGCCGGTTGTTGCATATGAGACCGGTGCAGCGGGTCTTACTAAGATCCTGACCCAGAAATATATCGCCTTCTTCCAGAATTCAGGATGGGAAGCGTATTACAATT
The DNA here is from genome assembly GCA_037447355.1 of Bacteroidia bacterium. GTDB lineage: Bacteria > Bacteroidota > Bacteroidia > Chitinophagales > Chitinophagaceae > JJ008. The sequence continues at coordinate 6,835 of JBBIGW010000107.1, forward strand.
TCCGCCGCACCGGTATTCCCGCCTTTTCCGGCGGCGTGGGTGTGGGGAACGGGGGTGTTATCCCGTTTCGCTGGTCTTACCCTGGTTCAGAACAGAATATTAATGGCATAAACTGGAAAGCAGCGGTTGACCGGCAATTTTCCGGGGCGGATAACCTGAATGGCCAGATCTGGATCTTAAAACCGTAAGCGTAAAGGAATCAGTTTTTAAGCATAAGCAAAAAGTAAGCTCATGAAAACAGGCGGGACTTTTCCAGGTTCCGCCCTTTTAATAATTTGACAGTATGAAAAGAAACCTATTATTATCCGGCCTATTCATTTTTTCCATCTTCAGCTCCCCGGCACAGCAGGTAACCAATGCCCTGACCCTGCAGGTGCCCGGAAGGAACCAGTATGCATCCGTCAATGAAAAAGCGGTTTCAGTGCTTCCCAGCGGCCGGCAGTTAAGTCCGGCAGGTGAACTGATCCGGATCACTCATGACCCCTTTGGCATGGCGCTATCACCTGATGGGAAAAAAATGGTGACCCTGCATAATGGGGTGTTTACCTTAATTGATCTTGCAACACTCCGGGCCCTGCGTGTTCCTTCGTACGACGGAACGTTGCCTTCACCATTGTCGAATGGCTCTTTCCTGGGGGTGGCATTTGCACCGGATTCGAAAACAATTTTCCTGAGTGGTGGCGATAATGGCGCGGTGATCGTCTATGATACGGAAAAATTGATCCGGCTGGATTCGATTTCACTGAACGGTGAGTTCGATGGGGTTTTTTACGGCGACAGTTTTACGTCGGATCTCCTGATGAATGAGGACCGGAATGAGTTGCTGGTGCTGGACCGGGGCAATTTCCGGATGCTGCGGATCGACCTGAAAACAAGACAGGTTACAGCGAGTATCCCGGTGGGCCGGCAGCCATTCGGACTGGCCATCAGCCCGGATAAAAAAATAGCCTTTGTGGCCAATGCCGGTATGTATGAATACCCGCTGGTGGAAGGAATGGATTCCGCGAATTACAATGCCAGGATGATCAACTGGCATCCGTACGGGGACAATACTGCTGAATCAATTAACGGAACGGTGATTGACGGCAGGCATATCCCGGGAGTCGGAAGCCCCTCCGCCCCGGAAGCTATGAGTGTGTATACGATCGGCCTGGCCGGTAATAAAGTGATCGGCAGATTTAAAACAGGATACCAGGTCGGTCATATGATTGAAGCAGCCGAAGTAGTCGGCGGTGCCAGCCCCAATTCCATTGCGGTGGGCTCCCGTTATGCGTATGTAACCAATGCGACCAATGATAATATCTCGGTGATTGATTACAAAGCCGGGAAGATCATATCACATATTGCCATTACGGTGGATAAACGGATTGATAAATACAGGGGTCTGTTGCCATTCGGGATCACACTGAGCAGGGATGAAAAAAGGCTTTATGTCGCCTTGCTGGGGTTTAATGCCGTAGCCGTGATTGATATACCTTCAAAGAAAACAGTGGGACTGATACCCGCCGGCTGGGGTCCGGCCCGGGTATTGCTCAGTAAGGATGAAAATGAAATCTATGTAATCAGTTGCCGCGGGCTGGGAGCCGGACCCAATGGCGGTAAGGATTTTGTAAAACCGGTGCAGGGCACTTATATCGGGGATATACAACTGGCTACTTTCCAAAAGATACCTGTGCCGGATGCGGCACAACTCGCTGCTTATACCCGCCAGTCAGTCAATAATACCCTGGAGGCCGTCCAGGTAAAAGACGATGGACGCAATCCCCTGCCTCCCTTGCCCAAACTCCGGCAAAGCCCCGTTAAGTATATCGTATATATTACCAAGGAGAACCGGACCTATGATGAAGTGCTGGGTCAGCTGGAAAAGGGGAGAGGGGACCTGACCCTCGCGAGATATGGCGTCAATGTGAATGTATATGGTAAGAACGATACACTGAAACTCGCTAATGCGGATATCATGCCCAATCATGCGAAACTGGCATCCGGATTTGCATTCAGTGATAATTTTTACTGCGACAGCGATGCGTCCATTCACGGGCATCACTGGATGATGGGAGTGGTGCCGAATGAATGGGTGGAAACGAATTCCAGTGTCAGCAAAACCGCTTCCTTTTTTTCCAAAGCGCCCGGCCGCCGTTATCCCGGCAGCACCGGCAGCATGGACCCCGAAGATTATGCGGAGACTGGCGGTTTATGGGAAGCGTTGGAGCGTAACAAGATCTCTTTTTACAATTTCGGAGAAGCCAATGAAACCGCCCATGTCAGGGAAGAATGGTACGATACACTTACGGGAGCCGCGCATGCCGTGATGGTGCCGATGCAAAAAGCCCTGTGGAGCCGCACTTCACATAACTATGCGGGCTTCAATACCAATATACCCGACCAGTTCCGGGTGGAGCAGTTTGAAAATGAATTTACCCGGAGATGGCTGGATGGCAGGGAAGAAATGCCCCGGCTGCTCACAATGCAGGTGCCCAATGACCATGGTGCCGGTCCGCGTCCGGAAGACGGTTATCCTTATGTTCATTCCTATATGGCCGACAATGACCTGGCCATCGGGAGAATCCTTCATTTCCTGTCACGGACACCTTACTGGAAAAATATGCTGGTGATCATAACAGAAGATGATCCCCAGGGCGGGGTGGATCATGTGGATGCGCACAGGAGTATCCTGATGATGGCCGGTCCATATGTAAAACGCAATTATGTTTCTCATATTCATGCTAACTTTGGCTCGGTCCTGAAAGTGATATATAATATTTTGAATATAGATTATGTAAACCAGTATGATGTAACGGCCTCTTTACTGCAGGATTTTTTTACCGCTACACCCGATCTTACACCCTACAATTTTGTTTTCCCCGATAAAAGGGTTTTTGATCCGGAAATCGCCATGAAAAAATACAACCGGGCTATTGACTGGAAAAAAGTCGGGCAGGGGCCCAAAATGGATGACGAGACAGAACAAAGAACCAATCATTACAAACCGAAAAATTAAGGCATATGAGATATAAGTTAGTAGTACTGCTGTTGATGGCCGCCTGCATAGGAGTGGAACGGTCTTCTGCACAATCAAAAGTGACTCTTCCCAACGGCTGGACCCTTTCTCCGGCAGGGCGTTCCCTGCCACTGGGTGATCTGCCCCTGAATATCGCGGTGAGCCGTTCCAAAAAATTAATGGCGGTTACCAATAATGGCCAGAGTGTGCAGAGTATTCAGCTGATTGACCCGGTGAGGGAAAAAGTGCTGGATCATATGGTCATACCCAAATCCTGGTACGGGTTAAAATTTTCGGCCGATGAAAAGTTTTTATATGCCAGTGGCGGAAACGATAACCGGATCCTGAAATATGCCCTGGTCAAAAATAAACTGAAGCTGGTGGACAGCATCCTGCTCGGGAAAAAATGGCCGGAGAAAATTTCGCCGGCGGGAATTGATATCGATGATGCCGGGAAAACCCTGTACGTGGTGACCAAGGAAAACAATTCTTTGTATGTGGTGAACCTGGGTACCAAAAAGATTATAAAAGAGCTGCCGCTGACCGAACCGGCCTATGCCTGCCGGCTTTCCCTGGATAAAAAAGAATTGTATATCTCTCTCTGGGGTGGTAAGAAAGTCCTGGTCTTTGATGTGCTTGCCCGGAAGATCAGCGCGGAGATCGGGGTGGGTGAAAATCCCAATGAGTTATTGCTGTCGGATAACGGGAAACTGTTGTTTGTGGCCAATGCCGGCGACAATTCCGTATCCGTGATTGATATTGCAAAGCGTACAGTACTGGAAGTACTGAATGCAGCGTTGTACCCGGATGCGCCCACAGGTTCGGCCAGTAACGGGCTGGCCCTGAGTGAGGATCAAAAAACATTGTACGTGGCGAATGCGGATAATAATTGCCTCGCTGTTTTTGATGTGAGCAAACCCGGGTTCAGCCATTCCATGGGGTTTATCCCCACCGGCTGGTACCCCACCAATGTAAAAGTGATCGGGAAAAAAATATTTGTCAGCAATGGCAAGGGCTTTTCTTCCCTGCCCAATGCCAAGGGACCCGATCCCAGCAAAACAGACCAGGAAGTCAATTACCAGCAGGGTGATTATAAAAGCAAACAGAGCCGGATCCAGTACATTGGCGGTTTGTTCAAAGGAACCATGAGCATCATCGGCATTCCCGGGGCAACACAGCTGGCAGCCTATTCAAAAACCGTTTATGCCAATACACCGTATACCAAGGAGCGGGAAAGGGTATCGGCTGGGGAAGCAGGGAATCCCATCCCGATGAAAGTGGGGGACCCTTCCCCCATTAAGTACGTGTTTTATGTGATCAAGGAAAACAGGACCTATGACCAAGTACTGGGAGATATGCCGGGAGGAAATGGAGATACCAGTCTTGTATTATTTGGGAAAAATATTACGCCGAACCAGCACAAGCTCGCTTCCGAATTTGTCTTGCTTGATAATTTTTATGTGGACGGGGAAGTAAGTGCTGACGGTCATAACTGGAGTACCGCGGCTAACGCGAATGATTACCTGGAAAAGAACTGGCCCACCAGTTATGGCGGACGCGGTGGCAGTTATGATGCAGAAGGAAACCGCGAAGTGGCCAATCCCGACCGTGGTTTTATCTGGGATTATTGCAAAAGGGCCGGGGTGAGTTTCCGCACTTACGGCGAATTCGCGGATGATTATAAGGCCAATATCAAGGTACTGGAAAATAATTTCTGTCCGTATTATACCAGCTGGGATGAGACCGTCCGTGATACCAGTCGTTTTTACCAGTGGAAAAGGGAATTTGATTCACTGCTGGCGGTAAATGCTGTTCCACGGTTCAACTCGCTGCGTTTTATCAATGATCATACGGAAGGGCAAAAACTGGACCGCCCCACGCCCTTTGCCCATGTGGCCGATAATGACCTGGCGGCCGGGCTGTTCGTGGAATATTTGTCAAAAAGCCCCATCTGGAAGGAGTCCGTCATTTTTATACTGGAAGATGATGCGCAGAACGGACCGGATCATGTGGATGCACACCGTTCCACGGCTTATGTAGCCGGTGGTCTGGTGAAAAGAAAATTCACTGATCATACCATGTATTCAACTTCCTCCATGCTGAGGACAATTGAACTCATTCTTGGATTGCCCCCGATGAGCCAGTACGATGCGGCAGCGGAGCCGATGTGGCGCTGTTTCACAACCGAAGCCGATATGAATGCATTCCAGTCAGTACCGGCCCTTGTGGACCTGACTGAACTAAATAAAAAGAACACACCCGGCGCCAAACTGAGTGCATCCTTTGACTTCAGTAAGGAAGACGCGGTACCGGACCTGGTATTCAGCGAAGTAATCTGGAAAGCGGTGAAAGGTGAAGGAAGCTTGATGCCGGCACCCCGGCGGAGTGCATTCCTGAAAAGCACGGTGAAAGAAGAGAAATAAGGAAAGGAATGAATTTCAGCAATACCTGTTTCGGGCTGATCGCTATTCTTACATTGCCTGCTGCTGCACAACAACCGGTCAGCGTCTCTGATACGGTGGGTGAATCACTGCGGGAAGTGGTGATAACGGCTCAGCGAAGCAGGCAGCAGAATATTTATGTGCCTTATTCGGTCAGCACCCTCACCGCATCCTGCACAAGGGAATTTCAGCCGCGTACCACGCCTGACGCGTTAATGAGTATGCCCGGGGTATTTGTTCAACGAACAAACCTCGGGGGCGGCTCTCCTTTTGTACGGGGACTGACGGGTAACCAGACCCTGATCCTGGTGGATGGGATCCGCCTGAACAATTCCACGTTCCGGTATGGCCCCAATCAATACCTGAATACTATTGACGCCTGCACGATCAGCCGGATTGAAGTGGCCCGGGGTACCGGCTCCGTACAATACGGGACGGATGCGATGGGCGGAGTGGTCCAGGTATTTACCAAAGAACCCTCCTTTGCTGCCGGTAAACCGGCTCTAAACGGTATGCTCTCAGGAAAATACATGACAGGCGGGATGGAAAAAACGGTCCGCGGAGAAGCGCAGTATGCCGGTAAAAAAACAGCCTTGCTGGCAGGGATCAGTAAAAGAAATTTCGGGGATATCATTGGGGGAGATACAACAGGCAGACAGGTTCCTTCCGGGTATGATGAATGGGCCTTTGATATCAAAGCCCGGTTCCTGCTGAAGAAAAATGTCTCCCTGCTGCTGGCCAACCAGTTTTTACAGCAACAGCAGGTGCCGGTTTATCATAAACTGCAACTGGAAAATTACCACCTTAATGAAATGGATC
>JBBIGW010000108.1:0-12965 GCA_037447355.1 Bacteroidia bacterium
CCCGAGCATTTTTTCCCATTTTTCCCGGATGGTCAGAATACCCACCCGGATGTCCTGGATCTGGCGGGTAAGCGTGAACGGGTGCAGGTTTTCCGGCTGGCAGAATTCCTCCGTAAAAATGATCTTATTCATGGAAGGAAATTATGTGCAAAAATAAACAACCTCCCGGAGAACCGGGAGGTTTAAAGTATAGCCATGAAAAACAAAACTCCTCGCTTTCGCAAAGAGCTCTGCACAAGTTAATGCTTTTCTTATTTTTTCGCGTACTTCTTCTTGAATTTGTCGATACGGCCTGCTGTATCCACCAGCATATTCTTACCGGTAAAGAACGGGTGAGAAGTATTGGATATCTCCAGTTTAATCAGGGGATACTCATTACCATCTTCCCATTTCACCATTTCTTTGGAGGCGGCAGTTGAACGGCTCAGGAAAGTATGACCGTTACTCATGTCCTTGAAAACTACTAACCGGTAGCTGTCGGGATGGAGTCCTTTTTTCATAACTCTATGATTTTTAAGGCTGCACGGATTTTGCCGTACAGATGAATAGATAAATTTGGGCGGCGAAGATAGGCCAGGAAGAGGGTTTGACCAAATATTCGGTCAAAAAGGCCTGAAAATATGAAAGCGCCAAGTGAGCTCACATTCCGGCTTTCGCCTTCCTGTTGACTAACCCGACGCTTTCTGAAAACGGCCTTTTGAGGGGTCGCTTCCGGAGTTCAATCCACCCTTTTACAGGTTTCTTTTCCTCCCTTGCATTTCTGTTTTATTGCTAAAACATCGTGCAGTTGTATACCAAATATACTTTAACGTACTACCCGTTTCCAAATTTTCGGCTTCCTTTATTTGCACCCCTTTTGCACCAGGATATTCACAAAAAAGGGTCCAAAACGGGGGTTATCCAGTTTTTAGTCCCGCATATTCACATATTGAAGGGGCAGACCCAGGCTGGCCGTTTTGCACAGCTGGATCACCGACTGCAGGTCATCGATTTTTTTCCCGGTTACCCGGACCAGGTCGTCATTGATGGAGGCCTGTACTTTTAAACCGGCATCCTTGATCAGTTTTACGATCTTTTTGGAATCTTCCTGCGCCAGCCCGTTCCGTACTTTCACTTCTTTCTTCCAAACCTTACCACTCTGGGCTCCTTCCTTTGAGGCATCAAAGGCTTCAGGTGCAATGCCCTGTTTATGAGCCCGGTTGATCAGTACATCGATCAGCTGCCGCATTTTCATATCATCCTCTGTTTCAAGTTTGATCAGGAATTCCTTTTTATCCAGGCTGATCAGGACATGGGACCCTTTAAAATCAAAGCGGTTGGTGATTTCTTTGGTGGTAACATTCACTGCATTGTCCAGGGCCTGTGCGTCCACTTTACTGACAATATCAAAGGAAGGCATAGTCGTTCATTTTGGTTGGCTACAAATATAAAAAAGTCCTTCCTGTAAAAGAAAGACCTTTCTGAACCATAAACGGGATCCCCCCGATTTTATTAGTTTCCCTGCCCCACCCTGTTCTGTTCATCCTGGGAAGCACTGTTCCTTCTGCGGGGCTGGTTCTGCGGGTTATTTTTTCCAAAACGGTAAGTAAAGGAGGCAGTAACCTGACGGTTATCCCAACGGTTCCGCACACTGGTCTTAATCACATCATATTCGGTGCGGCCCTTGTAGCGCTGCAGCCAGAAAGGATCCCGAAGGTTCAGCCGCAGGGTTCCCTTCCCTTTCATCACCTGTTTCTGTCCGCCAAAGCTGATCATATACATGGGTTCATTGATACTCAGCTGATCCACTCCCTTCGCCCGGTAAAACCCGGACATTTCCAGGGTGAACCCCTGCTTTATAGTGAAGGTCTGCGTCATATTTACCATAAAAGATGTATAGGCCATATCCAGCGGTTTGTCTTCATACATACCGGAGTAGTGATTATGAAATATATTGGTAAACAGGTTGGCAGTCCACCATTTGGTAACAGGTACCGGCGCTGTAATCGCGATACCCATATTCCGGAAGCGGGCCACATTATCCGAAGTCAGGAAGACCAGGTCTCCGTCTGCTTTCAGGATCTGGGAGATCACGTCATTGGTACTGTTGTAATTCAGGGTGGTAATCAGTTTTCCTTTAAATGAATGACTGATCTCAATATTATGTGTGAACTGGGGCAAGAGGAACGGATTGCCCTTCCGGTAGGACAAGGAATCCAGGAAATAAATAAAGGGATTCAGGTCCTGATAATTGGGACGGGTAATGCGGCGGCTGTACGAAACAGTCAGCTGGTTATTTTTGTCCGCTGCGTAACTGATAAACGCGCTTGGGAAGAGGTTCGTAAAATTCCTCCTGAACGATGAATCATTGGTCACCTGGTATCCTTTGGCAACCGTATTCTCCAGCCGGAGACCGCCCTGGAAGGACCACTTGCCTGCCTGTTTGTTTGCATTCAGGTAGGCTGCGTTGATATTCTCCTCATAAATAAAATGATTGGACCGGCTGTCAGTAACCCATTTGCTGAGGTCCCACCGTTCATAATTCACCAGGTTATCATTGGTAACATAACTGCTTTTTATTCCGGCTTCAATCCGGCCGGCTTTCTTTAACGGGTGAACATAGTCCGATTTCAGGGAATAGATCTGGATGGAAGAAGGCAGGTGCCCTTTCAGGATCAGCGGATCACCATAGGGCTGCCCGGCGCTGTTAAAAAAATCCGTGGTCAGGGTCATCCGGGAACTGTTATCATACGCAATAAAATCCGCATCCACCGTCAGTTCCCTGCCGGCAGAATCGAACTGGTGGCGGTAATTGAAGTTGGAGGTGAAATTCCGGAAACGTAGCTTGTTATTGGTTTGCGAAAGCATACTGTTCAGTACCTGCCGGTTTTCGTCCATGGAGGTGGTAAGGGTCCGTGGCGTGGGATGCCCCGAAAAGGTAAAGCCGCTCAGCACCACCCCAAACGTATTCTTTTTGTCAGCAAAGAAATCAAGTCCCAGTTTGAGCGTATGATTGTTATTCCCGAATTTGAAACGGGTGTTCACTTCATTATAACCCAGCACATTTTTATCCTCATCCAGTTTGGTCCGGCTGATATCGAGTGTGCTTTGCCCCCTGAACACATTGGGATTGTAGTTCCCGAAAAAATTGATCTTGTTCTTCCGGTAATTAAAGTTGAAACTGTTCTGCGACTTGGGTATCACATACAGGTTCCCGTTTTGTTCGAAAAAACTGGTGGTAATCCCTGTCATAAACGAGCCATTAAAACCGGCTGCTTTCCCTTTTTTGGTTTTAATATTAATAACCCCTGAATTACCGGAGGCATCATATTTTGCAGAAGGGTTGGTCATGATCTCGATCTGCTCGATGGCGGAGGCCGGCATATTCTTCAGGAGATTGGCCAGGTCAGCCGGGGAAAGATAGCTGGGCTTGCCATCCAGCATCACAATGACTCCTGCTTTTCCCCGCAGGCTGATAGCCCCGTCATTGTTGACCATTATACCCGGTGATTTTTCCAGTACTTCCAGTGCCGTGGCGCCGGCATTTGTGGGAGATACATCCACATTGACAATGGTCCGGTCAATTTTAGTCTCGATGAACGGCTTTTTTGCCGTTACAATAACTCCCTCCAGGTTTTTTGAGGCAGCCGCGAGAATGAAGGCGGCCGCTTCGGTATCGCTGCCGTCTTCCGCAATGATAACCGTTGTTTTGGCAGCATCAAACCCGACAGCGGATGCCTGCAGCAGGTACTTGTCCCCGGACAGGTTCTCAAATTCATACCGGCCGTCTTTCCCGGTGAGGGCCGTTTTCAGCATGGAGGAATCAGCAACACGGAATAAGGAAATGGTTACACCCGGAAGTGGTTTACCGGAAACATCCTGTACCTGGCCACTGAGGCGGGCGGTTTTGCTTTGTGCAGCGGCTGTTACACTGCAAACAATAAGGAACAGCAGGAAGGCTGTGTACTTTCTCATAATCATGGCTATTGTTGGTGAATGAATCAGCTTTAAAATTGAAACATTTGAACCATGCGCCGAAAGCAAATATGACAAGTTTCGTAGTTTCCGTGTTGAAGGGTAAAATAGACATGCCTATACACCAGCGGTAAAAAAACAACTGTACTGAACAGGAATGTTAATTGGCCATTAACATATATTAAAAAACAATCCTCCTGCCGGTAACAGGAGGATTGCCGGTAAGGTGTAATGGTTAATGGAACCGGTCAGTTTTCACTACCGGCTTTAACGCGGTTCTGTTCCTCGGAAGCACCACCCGTCTTTCTCCTGGAATTATTATTGTTCATTTTTCCCTTGCTGAACCGGTACGTAAAGCCAAGGGCCACCTGGCGGGAATCACGGTGTTGCTGGAAGGCCGCATCAATATTGCTGTATTTTATGGTACCCCTGATCTTCTGGGAATACATTACATCACGTACGTTGAACCGCAAGGAACCTTTCCCCTTAAACAGTTGCTTGCTCAGGCCCAGGTTCATCATTCCAAACCCGTTGATACGGAATACACCGTCCACCCCCCCTGTCCGGTAAAACCCGTTGAGTTCAGCACCCCAGGTTTTCCCGAACTTAAACTGGGTGGACCCATTGAACTGGCCGGTGGTGGCTTCAATCTCCACCGGGTCCCCATTGAGGATCCCTTCGAAATGGTTATTGAACACATTCGCATATACATTACCGCTCCACCACTTGGTCAGCTGTCCGCCGGCACTCACGGCAATTCCGTACTGCCGTTGTTTGGCAATATTCTGTTTACGGATCCCTGTTTCATTTTTATCCGGATCCTGTTCGAGCACATCATTGATCATATCCGTGGTCCGGGTATAATTCAATGTGGTGTTCAGGAAACCTTTGTACGTATGGCTCAGTTCAATATTATGGGAAAACTGGGGCCGGAGATTGGGGTTGCCCTGTTCAAATGTGTACTTGTCCAGGAACAGGATAAAAGGATTGAGGTCACCGTAATCGGGGCGCTCCAGCCTTCTTCCATAGTTCAGACCAAAAGTATGTTTGGCGGTAGCCGTGTATTGCAGGAAAGCGGTGGGGAATAACTGGGTATAGTTCCGGTCGAAATGGTCCCCGGTCGTTACCTGGTCTCCTTTGGCTATGGTATTTTCCAAACGCAGTCCAAACTGGGCTGATATTTTTTGGCTAAGTGACCGGCTGTAGTTTACATACGCAGCATTAATATTTTCTTTGTACAGGAAATGATTGCTGCGCCCGATATCCCGTACTTTGACACCATAATTCAAACTATCGTAGATCGCATTGTTATCCGTATTTACATAACTCGTTTTAATACCGGCCTCTAATTTTGCCCCTTTTTTCAACGGGTGTACATAATCCATCTTGGCTGAGTAGATATAAATATCCTGCGGCAGGTAGCCCAGCAGGGTATCGGCCTTGGATGCAGGGTCTCCTTGTGCGTCAAAATAGGCGTTCACCAGGTTCTGGTCATTACTGCTCCGGTAGTTCAGGTAATCCACATCGGCTGTTAGTTCCCTTCCGGCTGTATCAAACACGTGGCGGTAATTCAGGTTGGCACTGAGATTTTTCCAGTCCCTGTCATTTGAAGTACTGGCATAGGTCCGGCTGAGCAGAACCCTGGCCGGGTTTGCGATCAGTATGTCACTGTTATTGCTGAAGATACCGGGATTATAGAAACCATTCAGCACGACCCCCCAGGTTGTTTTGGGAGAGCTGTAAAAATCAAGTCCCAGCTTGGCATTGTAGGACTGCATTTGTTCCCTTATCCGGGATTCCTGGTCAAAATGTGATTTGATTTCTTTCGTGGTGGATTCGATAAACTTCCGCTGGATATCGAGGTTCTGGAAATTCTTACGGCTGTTATAACCGAGGCTGGTAAAAAAGTTGACCTTATTCTTCCGGTAATTGAAATTGAAAGACTCATTTACCTTGGGATAGCGTCCCTGGCTCCAGTTGGAGGAAACAGAGCCATTGTACCCGAACTGTTTTGTTTTTTTCGTTTTGATATTGATAATACCACTGTTTCCCGCAGCATCGTACTTAGCAGGAGGATTCGTCATGATTTCGATCTGGTCCAGCTGGCTGCTGCTGAGGCTGCGCAGGTAATTGGCCAGGTCGGCGCCGGAGAGATAGCTGGGTCTTCCATCAATATAGACCTGCACACCCTGTTTCCCTTTCAGGCTGATGTTTCCGTCCTTATCCACAGAAATACCCGGTGATTTTTCGAGTACTTCCATAGCAGAAGTTCCGACATTGGTAACAGCCGCTTCCACATTCACCACCGTGCGGTCAACCCGGTGTTCAATAAGGGGTTTACGGCTGGTAACGGTAACAGCTCCCATTGATTTGGCCTGGGGCACCAGGTCAACTGTCTTGAGCTGCACAGACATATTCGCGGCATTCAGTTCAAAGGTTTCGGAAAACCCCTTCTCGTGGCCGATGGCAGTAATACTAACGAAATAGCGACCCTCGGCCACATCGTCAAATTCAAACTGACCGGCCCGGTCGGCTACACTTATTTTGGCAACACTGGAATCAGGCACCCTGACCAGGGTAATGGTGGCTGATTCGAGAATTTTAGCACTGCCGTCTGTAACGGTACCTCTTACCCTACCACCGCCAGATTGGGCCTGGCTAACGAAAGAAAGGGCCGCAAAGGCAATCATCAGGAATGTTTTAAAAAGTCTCATAATCATTGATTTTATTAATAAGTACTTGTTTTTAGTTATTACAGTTCAAAATTCAGTACTTTGTATTACATAGATGCTTGTTTTAAATTAAACGGCCTATTTTAGGGATATTCGGCCGTTTCGGATTACAGTTGTATGACGTAGCTGGGATAAAGGGGTTACAAACAGGGGGTAGTTTCGTACAAAAGGCAGGTTCGCCGGATGAGCGGAAATTTGATTTGGGTCAAATTTTTGAAATCAGAATTACCGGAGAAATGAGGATATCAAAGGCCGAATTCGGACCTGATTGAATCATGGTATGTACGACCAGAGGTAAGACGGGTCCCGGCTTTATCATCCAGGATAAAGAGATAGCGCCCATTGAAATGGCGGTGCATTTCCCGGATCCGGTCCTTATTAATAATATAAGATTTCTGGATCCGGTAAAACTGGCCGGGTAGTTTTTCAGCAAGGGTGGTCAGGGAATGATCGGTGAGGTGTTTTGTCCCGTCAATGGTGTGGATATAAACATATTTATCTTCCGCTTCCATATAGACGATGTTCTCAAAACGAAGCAGGATGATCCGGTCCCCGATTTTTACGGGCAGGGCGGTAGCTTTTGGCGGAGCCTGTAACTGGCGAATGATATCCTGGAGGCCGCCCACATCGATCCCGGGGCCGGGGATCTTACCGAAATCTCGTAGTTTCTGAATGCTCTGCTCCAGTCTTTCTTCTTTGATTGGTTTCAGCAGGTAATCAATAGAAAAACTTTCAAACGCCTTGATAGCATATTGTTCATACGCTGTGGTAAAGATGATATTAGGTTTATAGGAAAGCTGTCCGATCACTTCAAACCCGGTAAGATCCGGCATCTGGATATCCAGAAAAATAAGGTCAGGCCGGAGGGCCTGTATTTTTTCAATCGCCTCTCTCCCGTTTCCCGCTTCATCAATGACCTCCACCGTATCGCGGTATTCCGCCAGCAGATTTTTCATCAACCGGCGGGCGGCCGGCTCATCGTCGATAACTATAGCTTTAAATAACCGGCTCATTTTTCATCAGTTTATTTATTTGAAGGACTACCTGCTTGACAGGTTTATTGTTGAAACGGATCTCATAGTCCCCGGGAAACAACAGGTCCATTTTATCAAATACACTTTTTACCCCGTAACCCGGCGTCAGCTCTTCGGGGAAAGAAGGCCCGTTATCCGCAATCCGGATCAGCAGACTATCTCCTTCCCGGCGGATACTGAGCAGGATCTCGGTCATAAGTCCTGTGGTCTTTAACCCGTGCTTCACAGCATTCTCCGCCAGTGGCTGCAGGATAAAACGGGGTAACAGGTAATACGCGGTTTCCGGTTCCACCTGAATTGTATAGTTCAACTGGTCTTCAAACCGGACCTTCTCGATCTGGAGGTAAACTTCGGTCATCGCCACTTCATCCTTCACCGTGGAATAATTATCCTGGCTGTAGTTAATGCTGTAGCGGAAAAGATCGGCCAGGGCAATGGTCATTTTCCGGGCTTTCTTCCCGTCTGTAATGGACAGGTCGGCAATGGAATTAAGCGCATTGTACAGGAAATGCGGGTTGACCTTTGAGTGCAGTGCGTCCAGTTCCGCCTTTGTTTTCAGCGCCATCAGCCGGGTCACTTCCAGCTCTTTTTCATTCAGTTTCCTTTTCCGGTCCAGTTCCACATAATTCGCCGAGGTATAAATCAATCCGGCAGCCGCAGCATTATAAAAACCAAAGAGCAGGGTTGATCTCAGGTTTACAAAGTGCATCCCGTTTTCAAAAAAATTGATACCGGTTAATACGACCATGGAGGAAATGATGATGGTCAGGATAATAACCGCATGGTATTTAATAAAACTCAGCTTCCTCAGTTTCGCGTTAAAGTTGACAAGCAAAAAAGAATTGTACACTAATAAGGTGATCAGAATCGTGTTGAAAAAATGAATGATGGAAGCCTTCACCCATCCCTTCTTGGCGGCCTCGACGACCAGCTCAGAGGAGATGGCTGTCAGGGAAAACATAAAACAGATAGCCACCAGCAGGACCGCCAGGTTTTTCCTCAGCCACTTGTTTCTTACTGCGGAAAAGAGACTGTTAAACACAGACATCAGGTAAATGGCCAGTGCCAGCATCCCCGCGGAGCCCCCGATAACCAGTGCCTGAATCCAAAAAGGTATCTGCATAAGGGCAAGTTATAAAAAACGGGCTGAAAACGTCCGGATTACGCGCCAACTAACCTATTTAAGGAGTGAACTGATTATCTTGCAGAAAAATTAAAATGACCATCGATTTCAGATCGGATACCGTTACCCGACCGACACCGGGAATGCTGGAAGCCATGATGAAAGCGCCTGTAGGAGATGATGTATTCGGGGAGGATCCCTCCATCAATACGCTGCAGGACATGACCGCGGACCTGTTTGGCATGGAGGCTGCTCTTTTTTGCCCTTCGGGTACCATGACCAACCAGATTGCTATCAAATGCCATACACAGCCGGGGGATGAAGTGATCTGTGATGAGAGCTCACATATTTATCAATATGAGGGAGGCGGGATCGCTTTTAACTCCGGGGCTTCCGTAAAATTGCTGCACGGGGACCGGGGCCGGGTCACGGCCGTACAGGTATTTGAAGCCATACAGCCCGATGATCCGCACCGGCCACAAAGCCGGCTGGTATCACTGGAGAATACCAGTAACCGGGGTGGGGGCAGCTGCTATCAATTCAAGGAGATACAGGCGATCGGCCAGGTCTGTAAAGAAACCGGGCTGGCCTTTCACCTGGATGGTGCCCGCTTGTGGAATGCCATGGTGGCCCGGAAAGAAAATCCGCGCCAGTACGGTGAAACATTCGACAGTATCTCCGTTTGCCTGAGCAAAAGCCTGGGCTGCCCGGTGGGAAGTCTCCTGCTTGGGAAAAAGGACTTTATCAAAAAAGCAAAACGGGTGCGTAAGGTCTTTGGTGGGGGGATGCGGCAGGCCGGTTTCCTCGCGGCTGCCGGTATTTATGCATTACAGCATCATATTGACCGGCTGGCAGAGGATCACACTCATGCCACCCGTATTGCCGAAGCCATTTCCGGAAAATCATTTGTAAAAACGATGCTCCCGGTTGAAACCAATATTATCATTTTCGAATCAGACGACAGCCTGACCGCCCCTCAACTGGTGGACCGGCTGAAGGAGCAGGGTATCCTCGGGTATGCTATCTCCCCCAACCGGGTCCGGCTGGTGGTTCATCTCGATATCACCCCTGCGATGACTGAAAAAACAATCCAAGTAATAAACCAATTATAAGATCATGTTACCCCGCATTAACCCCACGCAGACTACGGCCTGGAAAAAATTACAGGAACACCATAGTGCCATCCGTCAAACCGAAATGAGAGAGTTGTTCCGGACCGATCCCAACCGCTACCAGAAATATTCCCTCTCCGCAAAAGACCTGGTGTTTGATTATTCCAAAAATATTATCAACGACCAGACACTCGACCTCCTGTTCCAACTGGCCGATGAATGCAAATTGCCCGAAGCGATCCGGGCCATGTTTAACGGAGACCTGATCAACGCCACTGAAAAAAGAGCCGTGCTGCATACAGCCTTGCGAAATTTTTCCGGCAAGCCCGTTTATACCCAGGGAAAGGACATAATGCCCGGTATAAAGAAAGTACGCCGGAAAATGAAGGATTTCTGTGAGCGGGTTCACAGCGGGAAACACCGGGGCTTTACCGGCAAGAAGATAAAATATATCGTAAACATCGGTATCGGGGGCAGTGACCTGGGGCCGCTGATGGTCGCTGAAGCCCTTAAACCCTATTGGACAGAAGGGATTGAAACTTTTTTTGTATCCAACGTGGACGGCACTCATATTGCCGAAACCCTGAAAAAAACGGATCCGGAAAAAACCCTGTTCCTGATCGCATCCAAAACCTTTACCACGCAGGAAACCATGACCAATGCCCATACGGCCCGGGAATGGTTCCTGAAAAAAGCCAAAAAAGAAAGCTATATCGCCAAACATTTTGTAGCGCTGAGCACCAATGAAAAGGAAGTCGTGAAATTCGGGATCGATAAAAACAATATGTTTGAGTTCTGGGATTGGGTCGGTGGCCGCTATTCCCTCTGGAGTGCGATCGGTCTTTCCATTGCCCTGACCATCGGGTACAAAAATTTTGAACAGTTGCTGAAAGGGGCCCATTATGCGGATCTTCATTTCTCCGGCAGTTCCCCGGATAAAAATATCCCCGTCATCATGGCGCTGACCGGTCTCTGGTACACCAATTTCTTCGGGGCGCAGACAGAAGCTATCCTGCCCTACGATCAGTACCTGCACCGCTTTGCCGCTTATTTTCAGCAGGGAAATATGGAAAGCAATGGCAAGAGCATTGACCGGAACGGGGAGCCGGTTGATTATGCAACTGGGCCGGTTATCTGGGGCGAACCGGGTACCAATGGTCAGCATGCTTTTTACCAGCTGATCCACCAGGGAACCCCGCTGATCCCCTGTGATTTTATTGCCCCCGCACAGTCGCACAACCCGGTGGGTGACCACCATGTAAAACTGCTGAGCAATTTCTTCGCCCAAACCGAAGCGCTGATGAATGGAAAGACAGAAGCAGAAGCCGAACTTGAACTGGAGAAGCAGGGATTGAGCAAAGAGGAAATCAGCAAGCTCCTCCCTTTTAAGATATTCAGGGGGAACCGGCCCACGAATTCATTCCTGGTAAAAATGATCACCCCCTTTACACTGGGAGAACTGATCGCCCTGTATGAACATAAAATATTTGTTCAGGGAATTCTCTGGAATATTTACAGCTTTGACCAATGGGGGGTGGAACTCGGAAAACAACTGGCAAACAAGATTTTGCCGGAGTTGCAGTCCCGTACCCCGGTCACCAACCATGATGCGTCCACAAACGGCCTGATCAACGCCTGGAAGAAAATGAAAAAATAAGTTATAAATTGGCTGTATAAACCTTTTTATGAAAAAAGTTTTCCTGCTATTCGGTCTTGCCGGGGGAACCGGACTTGCTGCGCAGCAAACGGACCTGGTTAACCTGGGCGAAAAAATCAGGCAACGGATTGCCAAAGAAACAGAAATTAAATTTCAATTGGATTTATGGGAGAAGAAAGACCTTACCGCCCTGTCTAACGGGAACGGACTGCCACAAAATTTAAAAGGGAAGTTGGTTTTTATCCTGCCCAACCAGGACCAGGTCCGGGTTTTGCCCACCGATCGTATGCCCTGCGTTGTGCCGGATATGACCGCATTCCAGGCCATGCCGGTTGCCGGCAGACCACCCGGAACCGGAAACCCGGAACAAGCCGGTCGTATTCCCAATCCTGCACGGCCGGTTCTATAAACAGCATTGATATATTCATTAAAAAAGAGCTTTCAGCCGAAAGCTCTTTTTTTTATGGGCCGGTTCCCCCGGGGTTACCTGCCAAAAAAAGCCCCCCGTATTACCGGAGGGCTTATGATTGATTTTTGATTCACTTGTCTTACTGAACCAGGATCAAACCAGATACAATGTCGCCACTGTACTCATGGGCTACTTTCACCACATAGGTACCACGGGCCATACCGGAGAAATCAAAACTCATGCTCTGGTAAGGAGCTGACCTGTAGTTCAGATCAAATGTACGGCTGGTTATCAACTGACCTTTCGGGTTGTAGATGGATACCACGCGCTTCTCGGCACTATTACCCGCAAAATACAGGCGTACCTGGAAGGCGCCCGGTGTCGGGTTCGGATAGATCCAGAGTTTATCGGAAGCTTCCGCACCGATCACCAGTTGGTTCGTGGTATTTACACATCCGTTCACATCGGTTACTGTTGCCTGGTAGGTACCCAGTGCATCCACATTGGCAGTTTGTGTATTTGTATTCCCGCTGATCGGCGCACCGTTCAGGGTCCATACCCATCCGTTCGCTGCAGCTGCAGGTGAGCTGGTACCGGTGATCGTTGTGTTACGGCCGGGTATCAGGTTTACCACAGGAGAAGCAATGGTTACATTCG
Organism: Bacteroidia bacterium; assembly: GCA_037447355.1. Classification (GTDB taxonomy): domain Bacteria; phylum Bacteroidota; class Bacteroidia; order Chitinophagales; family Chitinophagaceae; genus JJ008. The sequence goes on from JBBIGW010000108.1 coordinate 12,679, forward strand.
GCAAGGCAAGAACAGTCAGTGTTCCGGATGCAGAAGATGTAACTGATCCGCAGGATCCTACAGAAGCAACCACCCTGTATTTGTAACCGCTCATGGCAGCTGTTACGTTACTAACAGACAGTGTGGCACTGGTTGCCCCACTGATATTACTCCAGTTGGTGCCACCATCGGTACTGCGCTGCCACTGGTAAGTAACCGGGCTGCCGCCTGTTACGCTGGCACTGAATGTTGTGCTGCCACCCAGGCAAACTGAGCGGGTGGCCGGGCTAACTGCGAGACCTGCAACC
>JBBIGW010000109.1:0-12755 GCA_037447355.1 Bacteroidia bacterium
GCCTACATTATCCTGTGTCCAGATATTTTCTGTACCAATTGCATCGTTATTGGGCGCAAAGTTGTGGAAATACACGGTGGGGAAGGAATATAAGCCGGAACCGATCACCTGGTCAGCCAGGGTGATCACCTGGGTCATATCCGCCGCGGCAAATGTGGGAGCTTCCCTGTTTGCATAAGCCCCTTTGTTCAGGTAACATTTCATCAGCAGTACCCGGGCCGCGTTCTTATTTGCCTTAGTGGCAGGACCGTTCGGCAGGTCATTGATGATGGCGTTCAGCTCTGAAATGATATAATCCAGCGCCTCGGTACCCACTCTGACGCGGGGTGGTTGCAGGTTGCTCTCGCCCGGATCCCTGTAGGGAACCTGTCCCCAGCCATCCAGGATCATAAACTGGGCAAAAGCTCTCAGCATCCTTGCCTCAGCCGCCTGTTGTGTACTGGGACTGTAGCGAAGCAGGTCGGTAGCCGCAAAGTTTACCCCACCGAGGGCCGCAAATACTTCCCGTACCCGGACATGGTCCGCATCGAATTTATGCGCATGCAAAACCCGCCAGGCACCGTTATCATCCCAGTCACCACCGCGGGTAGGCCCGATCAGTTCATCCGTGGTCATTTCCCACAATGCATAAACCCCGGCCTGGTCCTGGAAAGTTCCCCGGATGGATTCGTAGACCCCGGATAAGAGGGAAGCCGGATTGATGGACCCGGAACTTCCCTGGTCGGAAAGTTGTCCATCCAGCTTTTCATCCAGCTTGGTACAGCCTGCTGTAACAACTGAAAGAACAACACCAAAAACTGCTATTTTACGTATCATAAGTTGTTGTTTTAAAGGTTTTTTTAGAATCCGACATTTACACCAAAACTGAAGGTCCTGGCTGAAGGATAAGGAATGTATTCAATGCTGGAAGACGGCACGCCATTCTGGTTCTTGTCCACATTCACTTCCGGATCGAAGCCGGAGAACTTGGTGATCACAAAAAGGTTTTGCCCGGTGATATAAAAGGATAATCCTTTGATGGATTTACCAATGTCACCGATCATATAGGACAGGGTGGCGTTGGCCATTTTCAGGTAATTACCCTTTTCCAGGAAGCGGGAAGAGGCCGTCAGCGGATTGGCGAATGACTCTTTCACCGGATCACGGTAAACAGAAAGGGCAATATTCTTACCGTTATTGATACTTCCCACGTTGATCACACTGTTCAGGGTGTTGTTATAAATATCGTGACCGAAAGCACCGTTCATATTGGCGATCAGGCTCAGTTTCTTATAGCGGACTGTTGTGCTCAGGCCCAGGAGGGTTTTGGGATTGGGGTTACCCACATAGTAGAGAGTGTACCCGTCATCTGCATAAATCGCAAAGCCGGAAGCTTTATCAAATCCTTCAAAGCGCTTGGTAAAAAAGGCATTGATGGGTAATCCGCTCTTAATTACCTGTACGGTAGTACCGGTAATTCCCTGGCCATGCAGGCCTCCCGTATTGATCTGGGAAGACAGTCCGGATACTTCGTTCTTAACAAAAGTGGCATTTACACCAAAATCCCAACCGAAATCTTTTTTATTTACAATAACGGAATTAACAGCAAACTCGAACCCTTTGTTATCAATATTACCATCCAGGTTCACCCATTTGATGGCAGCGCCGGGCGCCACCGGCTGGGCAGGCTCACTCGGGAACAAGAGGTCAGTTGTTCTTTTATTGAAGTAATCTACTGTTACGTTAACGCGGCTTTTCAACAGGGTCATATCAAACCCGATATTGAACTGGCGGTCAGCCTGCCATTTCAGGTCCTCGCTCTGTGCATTTACCGCAGTCAGGGATGATGTACCATTTCCGAATCCGTAACGGAGCTGGGCAGCTCCAGAAGGAAACTCTGAGTTACCGGTCTTACCCCATCCCACCCGTAATTTCAGTGAGTTGATGGCCGTAACATGGAAGAAATCTTCTTTGCTGATATTCCAGGCTGCAGACATGGAGGGGAAGTTACCGTACTTGTTATTTTTACCAAACTTGGTGGACCCGTCCCTCCGGATGGTTGCCCGCAGAAGGTATTTATCCTTGTAATTGAAATCCGTTCTTAAGAAATAAGATTGTAATTCATTGCTGGGATCTGCAAAAGAACTCATGGACCGGTTGGTGGGATTGGTGTACTGGATATAGGAGTCATAATAGAACCCATAATCACCAAAACCTGTTCCGGTAATACCGAAACCGCCGATATCATATCCTGAATGCTTAAATTTCAGGTACTCATAACCCGCTACCGCGTCGAACCGGAGATCCGTGGTAATTTGTTTACCATAGGTCAGTGTATGCGTAACCTGCTGGGTTGTCAGCTGGTTTTGGGCCAGGCGAATCCTTCCTTTACCATATACATCATTAAAATTAATGAAAGGCTTTACCGCCGTACTCCGCAAACCTGTACCATAGTTGATACTGTACAGCATCCGGTACTCCAGGTCTTTTGTTATTTTATAATAAGGAGAAATGCTGGCAAGGATCGTAGTCACTTTGGCCTTATCCGTAATGGCTTCCTGCACCGCCAGCGGGTTGAGCAGGTCACCCCCCACCAGTACATTCAGTGAATCCTGGCCGTTTGATTTTTTAATGATCAGCTTCTCCGTGGGGTTCCACTGAAGGGCGTTCCCGATCAGGCTGCCTCTTGAGCCGGCGTCGTTGGAGATCGGGGCAATCTCCTCCTGGAACTGGCTGGGAATGATATTCACATCAATACCCAGCTTTTTGCTTTCGAGGAATTTGAAATTGCCACTGAAGTTCGCCGTGTATTTCTTAATCCCTGTTTTACGTACAATACCTTCCTGGTTCAGTACACCAACAGAAAAACGATACCGGGCATTTTCATTGCCACCGCTGATACCCACATTGTAGTTCTGCACGGTGGCGGTGCGGATAATTGCATCCAGCGCATTCACATCGGACCCTTTATCGTTTGCATTGCTTAAACCATAATAAGTGAGCGCCTGGCGGAATTCCTGGGCGTTCAGCACATCAATCCGGTTGGCGATCTTAGAGGTACCGATGGAAGCATTTACTTCAATCCGGGGATCACCTGTTTTTCCTCTTTTGGTGGTGATCAGCACAACGCCATAAGCTGCTCTTGAACCATAGATCGCCGTGGCCGATGCATCTTTCAACACATCGATAGAAGCGATATCAGAGGGATTGATAAAATTGAGCGGGTTGGTGCCGGGATTGCTTCCACCCAGACCAATATCCCCGATACCAGGGCGGGCAGAACGGCCATCCAGCGGAACGCCATCCACTACATACAGCGGCTGGCCACTGCCGGTAACCGCAGAAGCGCCGCGGATCTTCACCGTGGTGGCACCGCCGGGCTGTCCGCTGTTGTTTAACACCTGAACCCCGGAGATCTTACCCTGCATCAGCTGATCCGCAGAGGTAAACACACCCTTGTTAAAGTCTTTTTCTTTAATGGAACCCACCGCACCGGTCAGGTCCTTCTTTTTGGCCGTACCATAACCGGTTACCACCACTTCATTCAGGTTGGTCCCGAAAGTGGCCACAAAGGATACTTCAACGGAAGATCTTCCGGCAATGGAGACTTCCTGGGTCTCATAACCCACTGAAGTAATGACCAGGATGGTCACATTGGAGCCCACATTGAGGCTGAACGTCCCGTCGGAACGGGTGGAGGTTCCTGTACGGGAACCCTTCGGCTGAACAGAAGCCCCGGCTACGGGGGATCCGTCTTTTGAATCAGTCACTTTACCCGTTACGGTTTTGTCCTGGGCAGATACTACCTGCACAGTAACCGCAAATACAAAGCAAAGGATAGCAGAAAGCAGAGTTTTTGCAGACATAAGCAATCGATTTTTTAAAAATTATAATCGGTGTATTAATCCGGTTTCATATGGCCAGTCCATGGGAAATACCCGATCAAAAAGAGAAGGACAGGCTTTTGTTTCAATCAATCTGGCTAAGGTCTTTCTACCTAACACAGGCATTTTCATTCCGCTGAATGCTGCTTATGTTAAAAACATGGTAAAATCCCTAAACCACGATAAATTTATAATTTTTTATATGTACACAAAACATTATTAGCATATTTGACCTCGCAACAGGTCCCGAAAACATTTCCGCAAATGTTTGCGGTGGAAAATTACTTTAATCACAAAACGATTTTGCCATGGGAAATCCCGCCACATTGAAGAAAATTTCAGCCCGCCTGAATATCAGTATCTCCACGGTATCCAGGGCATTAAAAAATCACCCGGATATTTCCGAAAAAACCAAACGGAAAGTGAAGGAACTGGCCCTGCTGATGGAATATGAGCCCAATGTCTATGCCGTACACCTGCGCACCAACAAAAGCCGGGTATTTGGCCTGATCGTTCCCGTTATTTCCAACCTGTTCTACGACTCCTTTATTGCGGCCGTGGAAGAAGAAGCCCGCCGGAACGGGTATTCCCTCATCATTCTTCAGTCCGGGGATGATCCCTTACAGGAATCTGAAAATCTCCGGCTTTGTAAAACCAACCGGGTGGATGGCATTTTTATCTCCCTGGTGGCCAACAGCCGGTCGGCGCCGCTGTATCAAAAGTTAAATGCCGGCGGCATACCGGTGGTCTTTTTTGATATTGTGCCGGAAGACGGATCCTTTGACCGGATTTGCATGGCCGATGAAGAGGCCGCGGGCATGGCTGCCCATACCATTACCAGGTACAAAAAGCAAAGAGTCCTGGCACTCCTGGGCAAACCGGAACTGTCCATTACCAAAAAAAGAAAAGAAGCATTCCTGGATGTCTTCAAAAAAGAAACAGGCGGTCCCGCTGTTGAAGTCAGGCATTGTTACAGCAGCGAAGAGGCCCGGAAACTGGTAAGCGCAGCCCTGTCAAAAAAAACAAGACCGGATCATATCTTTTGCATGAGTGATGAATTGCTGATCGGAACAATGAAAAGCCTCTACCAGTCCGGCCTGGATATACCCGGGGACATCTCGGTACTGGCGATCAGCAATGGCTTTATCCCCGGTTTGTACAAACCGGAAATCACCTATATCGAGACCAGTGGTTTTGAACTGGGCAAGTTGTCGGTAAAAAGAATGCTGGAAAAAATGGAAGGCGCCACCGCCGCCCGTTCCATCCTTCTTCCTTCCAGGCTGGTCGCGGGGGGATCGCTGTAAATACACGGGGCGGTCAGGCAAACTGGAGACCCGCGCCTGTTTTCACAGATTTGTTCCGGAATTGCTTTTTCAGCATATACAGTTTGCCCGGCCGGTGGGGGACATTGTGTTCCATCTCATCAATATCCAGCAACCAGTCCTTTATAGAAATCTTCTTCCGGAAATTACGGCGGTCCAGTTCCACACCCAGTATGGCTTCATACAATTCCTGCAATTCGCGTAAGGAAAATTTTTCCGGCAACAGGTTAAAGATCACCGGGTGTTCCATCACCTGCTGGCGCAGGCGGCTGAGACAGGTATCCAGGATCAGTTTATGGTCGAAGGCTAATTTTTTGATCTCGTTCACCGGGTGCCAGTGCCGTTCATTCAGGTCTAATTGCAGCTTGTGGTTCTTCACATCGATCAGTGAATAATAGGCGATCGTGATAACCCGGCCGGAAGGGTGACGGGTAATATTTCCGAAGGTCCTGACCTGTTCCAGGTAAACATCATCCAGTCCCGTCTTTTCTTTCAGAACCCGGTACGATGCCGCTTCCAGGTCCTCATCCGGTTTGATGAAATCCCCGGGCAGGGAAAACAAACCGGAATATTCCTGCATATCCGATTTGATCAGCAGGACCTTCAGTTCCTTTTCTTCGTATCCCAGGATCACACAGTCCACCGTGATACCAATATTGAAATAATCAAGGTGACTGATCTTCTCGGTTTCAGCCGTCTTCAATTGTTGTAGCGCTTTTTCCGTCATCGCAGCAGCTTTAGAAATGATTATTGAATGGCCAGTTTCACCTGGACTGTCTGGGTGGCAGCCCGGATAGTCAGCATATAGATCCCCGCCGGCAACTTACTGATTTTCCCGTCTATCGTCACCTGGTGCTTTCCTTTGGAAAAGGATTGGGACAACAGGGTGCCTATATTTCTTCCGGAAATATCAAATAGATCCGCGGTTACAATCCCTGTCCGGGGAACTTCAATTTCCAGCACGGTATTCGAAGTAACCGGATTCGGATAGAGACTGGCTGTAAACCGGTTGCCCGCAGGCGTTACCCCGCCCCCACCGGTCACCACGGCATTGCTCAGGTTCCGGTTCAGGTAGATATGAAACTCCCCGGGCTGCAGGTTAAAGTTCTGGGCTGAACCGGTGGAGGTAAACGTGCCCCCGTTCAGGTAATCATACCAGGTGCCGGCTGACGGGAAAGTATAAGTGCCGGTCTGCGCCGTCACATCAAAATTCCCGATCACGCATACCATCGAAGAATCCGTGGCACTGCGGAGGGTTAAGGTTTTAAAAGCCGGGGCCAGGCTCCGCGCAATGGTAATATTATTGGCGGTAAATACATCCTTGTACCAGGGGTGCGCCCGCAGTTTGTTCAGACTGCTGAAAATATCATAGAGCCGCTTGCGTCCCAATACCGTGAGGTAATCCCAGCGGATGGGCTTATTGCTTAACCGGCAATTATTATTGATCGTTCCATCGGTGCAGCGGTTGATGGAAAAATCATAACCCAGTTCACCAAACTGCCAGATCATTTTCGGGCCGGGAGCGGTAAGGAAGAAGCCGGCACAGAGTTCAACCCGTTTCAATGCTGTTGCCAGGTCCCTGACATTATGCGTACTGTTGGAACTGTTCCCGAAATTCAGGTTCTTGTACATCATACGTTCCTCATCATGACTCTCCATATAACTCACCAGGTGGGGTTTATTCCAGCCGCGGGAGCTATAGAGATAACGGTCAAAATTGGAGGTATTGACCCAGCCCATGGAGGCCTCGTCGAAATTATAGGTATCATTTCCCCATAGCATCATCCCATAGTCAGACAGTTCGATCTCCTCGTTGTCCTGGGCAAAATGTTCCAGTATCACATAACTGCCGGGTGATTTCAGCTGGCAGGTATCGTAATATTTTTTCCAGATGGCCACGCGGTCGGCATGGTACTGGTAAATACAGGCTTCATTGGAAGCGCTGCCCCCGCACTGTGCGTTTTGTGTAAATCCTTTGGAGAGGTCAAACCGGAACCCGTCGATCTTATATTCCTGTAACCAGTGCTCCATCACGCGGCTGGAGAAATAACGGGTGGCCAGGCTTTCGTGGTTGAAATCATTGAACACATTATACGGGTGGGTGGCCGAGACATTCAGCCAGGGATTGTTGGCCGCCGGCTGGTTGCTGCCGCTGTTCCAGTAAAGTTTTGCCAGCGGGTTTTCGCCGGTGGTATGGTTCAGTGCAATATCCATAATAACAGCAATGCCCCTGCGGTGACAACTGTCGATGAACTCTTTTAACCGGTTCTTGGGACCATAATATTTATCGGGCGCCAGGAAATAATCCGGGTTATACCCCCAGCTTTCATTGCCTTCAAACTCATTGAGGGGCATCAGCTGGATGGCATTCACGCCCAGGGTTTGAAAATAATTCAGGGAGTCCCGTATCGTGTTCCAGTCATGCGCCTGAACAAAATCCCGGAGCAGGGCTTCATAGATCACCAGGCTTCTTTTATCCGGGCGGGCAAAATTCGTTATGGTCCAGTTATAAGCCGGCGCATTGGTTTGCAGCACACTCACGATACCCGTGGTGAGCCCGGTGGGATAAGCTTTTAAAGAAGGGTAGGTTGCTGCATTGATAAACCCGTCATTATTCGGGTCCAGTATCTTCTCTGAATAAGGATCACCGGTTTTTATAGTACCATCAACGAGGTATTGAAAAGCATATTCCGTTCCCGGTGTAAGACCGGATACCCTCAGCCACCAGTAATTGCCATCGGGAGTTTTGTTCATCACATAACTGCTCTGCTCGGTCCAGTTACTGCCCGGGAATTCACCCACCAGGGAAACCCTTGTTTTATTCGGTGCATATAACACCAATACCACTGATGTATTGCCGGCTTCGTAATTGATACCGTCCCGCACGCCTGGTGGTAGCGGAGCCACCGTGACCGGGGTGGAAACAAAGAACTGGAAGGTCTCTGATTTGGTGGTAGCCCCGTCAATCGCGTCCACCCGGATGGTCTGGTTCCCCCCGGTGGTCAGGGTGGGGTTCGCCGAGATCGTGGTGACCCCTGTGGCGGACTGGATCTCTGTTCCATTCAGGAAAAGCTTCATCGTGGAGGAAATATTCGCAATGGCCGTGAGCTGAATATTATCACCCACCTGTTTGCTGATGGGCTCCGGAATACGTGTACTGGTCGGTTGAAATAAAGGAACGGTGAACCGGGTGGCGATGGTATTATCATAGACCGGGACGAACATATCGCTGGCATCTGTATTTCTCTGAACAGCGGTACCGGCCCCATTCCGGAAAAGGATCGCAATCTTCAGAATGGTTTCCCCGGCAGGGACCCCGGTGGGGGCATTAAAAAATGTACGGGGATTGGAAATGGTATAACTCCATTTATTATTACCCAGGTAAGAAGCCTGGGCAGCAGCGGGTGTGGTGGCCCAGGTGAATTTTGCATATTTCCAGTCCGAAGGACCGGTGCTGGCACTCGTGATTAACCCGATATGGACATATACATCAGCCGTGCTGCCATAATTAAACAAACCCTGGTTCCCCTTCGAGGCATCCATGGTGATGGTAATATTATCATTGTCCCTGGCAAAATCAGGTGTCCAGGTGAGTAACTGGGCTGTGGCTGAAACAGCAGCACATACAAATGCGCATAACAGCGTAAGAAATCTTTTCATAGCAAGCTCGTTTAACAATAACTGAACCGGGCGGGTGCCGGGTTCCGTATTCGAAGTTAATAAATATGTACTTATTACACATTAATTTTTAGACCGGTTCCACCAGCGGGAATTATTTTAGGGGCGGGCTGATTAACTTTACCGGGCAACTTCTCCAATTATGTATTCAAAAGAAAATACAAAATCACTGCAACAGCTTACGAATGAGCTTATTAAAATGGGAGCCATGGGTTCGATCCCAAAAGAGAAGATCGAAAAGCTCAGGGAGGTACTCCGTTTTCATGAATACCGGTACTATGTACTCAATGACCCGCTGATCGCGGATTATGAATACGACCAGTTGTACAAGGCCCTGGAAAAGATAGAAAATGAGCATCCCGGATTGCTGCGGCCGGATTCTCCGACCCAACGGGTGGCCAAAGGACTGACAAAGGATTTCCCAACTGTTCAGCATTGGGTTCCCATGTTATCACTTGATAACTCATACAGCCCGGATGACCTCCTGGACTTTGACCGGAAAGCCCGTGAATTAACCGGGCTGGACAGTATTGAATATTGTGTGGAGCCCAAATTTGACGGGGCCAGCATTTCCCTGATCTTCGAAAATGACCTGCTGACAAGGGGCGCCACCCGCGGTGATGGTGTGGAGGGCGATGAAATAACCACCAATATCCGGCAGATCAAAACCATCCCCCTCTCAGCTCCCTTTTCCGGTTATGGTCTCCAGCAGATAGAGATCCGGGGGGAAGTGCTGATCAATAAATCAAATTTCAAAAAATACAACGACCAGCTGATAGAACAGGGTGAGGACCCCAAGGCCAATCCCCGGAATATGGCTTCCGGCACCCTGCGGCTGAAAGACTCTTCCGAAGTGGCCAAACGCAATCTCGAGGCCTTTGTGTACCATATCAGCTATTTTTCCCTGAAAAAAGGGGAACAGGCACCCGAACCACTGAAAACCCATGCGGGTTCTTTAAAAATGCTCTGGGACCTGGGTTTCCGCAGTCCTGAAAAAGAAAAAAAAGTCTTCAGGGGCATTGACAAAGTAATTCAATATGTAGCGGCATTTGAAGAAAGCCGGGATGATTTGCCCTATGAGATCGACGGCATGGTGATCAAAGTAAATGATATTGCCCTGCAGGATAAAATGGGAATGACTTCCCACCATCCCCGCTGGGCCATCGCTTTTAAATTCAAAGCAAGACAAGCCAGCAGCAAACTGCTGAACGTGGAATTCCAGGTGGGGCGTACCGGTGCGGTAACGCCGGTGGCCAAACTGGAACCCGTAGCCGTGGGCGGGGTAACGGTGAGCAGTATCTCCGTTCATAACGAGGAATACATCCGGGAAAAAGACCTGCGGATCGGGGATGCCGTGCTGATCGAAAGGGCCGGGGATGTGATCCCGCAGATCGTGAAATCCATGCCCGAACTCCGGACCGGTCATGAAAAGCCCATTCATTTTCCCAAAAAATGCCCGGCCTGCAACAGCCTCCTTTTTAAAGAAGAGGAAGAAGCGGTCTGGCGCTGTGTGAATATCGAATGCCCGGCACAGGTAGTGGAAAGGATCATCCATTTTGTCAGCAAGGATGCCATGGATATCCGGGGTTTCGGGGAAGCCAATGTGCGGAAATTCTATGAAATGGGCCTGCTGAAGGATATTCCCTCGGTTTATACACTTGACTTTGAAAAGCTGAAAGGACTGGAAGGCTTTGGGCAAAAATCCATTGACAACCTGGCGACGGCAATCAGTAATTCAAAAAAGCAACCCCTTCACCGGCTGATCTATGCGCTCGGTATCCGCTTTGTGGGAGAAACCACGGCCAAGACCCTGGCCCAGGCCGTGAATCACCTGATGGATTTTAAAGATTTGTCCCTCGATCAGTTACAGCATCTTGAAGATGTTGGCCCGAAAGTGGGCGGAAGCATCCACCAGTTTTTCAGCAATAAAGACAATATAAACCTGCTGGCAGAACTGGAAAAACTCGGATTACAACTGAAAAACGAGAAAAAAGACGTGAGCGGCACCGGGAGCCTGGCCGGGCAGACCTTTTTATTCACCGGCACCCTGCCCACCCTGAAACGGAGTGAGGCGGAAGCCCTGGCAGAAGAACAGGGGGGACAGATACTGAGTGGTGTAAGCGCCAAACTGAATTACCTGGTAGTGGGAGAAGATGCGGGGAGCAAGCTGGAAAAAGCGAAAAAGATCAATACGGTCAGGATCATCTCCGAAGCGGAATTCCTGCAACTGACCGGAAAAAAATAATTATTGCCTTTGCCATGAATATGGTCTAACTTAGTAGTGATTGAATCTTGCTCTGATAACCTCCTCGTACCGCCGTTATTATGGCAACCTGTCCTGGCTAAATAAAAAATATACACCATGATCAAAAAATTAGCCGGTGAAATCTGGAAACCACTGAGTTTTTCCGGATGGAGGCAACTTCGAAACAGATATGCAGTATCCACCAGGGGTCGTATTGCCAGTTATAAAGATGATATAACGGAAGGCAAACTACTAAGTGGCTCCCTGACCACGGGATACCGCACCCTCAACCTGCACCGCCCGGGTAACAAAGGCACCCTCTACATTCACCGGGAAATCGCCAAACTGATGGTGAACCGGAAATCGGCCTCCCATAAATATGTCATTCATAAAAATCACAACAAGCTGGACAATGACATTAAAAACCTGAAATGGGCCACCCTGGAGGAAATGATGAAGCACCAGCAGGAAAGCCCGGCCAAGAAAGCCTATAAAATAAAACAGGCCAATAAGACCACGGGGTTAAAACTGACCGCTCCCCAGGTAAGCCGGATCAAATCCGTCCTGGGTAATAAAAAAAGGAATATCACCATCCGTCAGCTGGCCGGTAAATACGGTGTCAGCGAAATGACCCTGTACCGGATCAAGAGCGGGGAGAATTGGGGGAGGATTAAGTAGTCTGTAGTCGGGAGTCGGTAGTCCGCCTGACGCATAAGCAGTTTTGCAGAAGGGGAAACTGTTATATCTTTAGCAGCCAAAAAACCCTTATGCTGCAACCTTCCACGCTTAAATTCCTGAAAGATTTAAAGAAAAACAATAACAAAGCCTGGTTTGATAAAAACCGTAAAGTATATGAGCAGGCGAAAGCGGACTTTGCCGCTTTTATCCAGGAAGTGATTGACCAGTTCAGCAAAAAAGATCCTTCTCTTAAAGGCCTGCTAGCGAAGAACTGTATGTTCCGGATCAACCGGGATGTACGGTTTTCCAAAGACAAATCTCCCTACAAGACCAATATGGGAGCGTATATCAACCCGGGTGGTAAAAAATCGGTGCTGGCCGGTTATTATTTCCATTGCGAACCGGGCAGGGCTTTTGTTGGAGGAGGGATGTGGATGCCCCTACCGCCCGAACTGAGTAAAGTAAGACAGGAGATCGACTATAATTTCGCGGCCTTTAAAAAGATCATCGGCTCCGGAAAATTCAAATCGGTGTACGGCGATCTTTCCCGCGACGCGGAATATACCCTGACCCGTTTACCCAAAGGCTATGAGGCGGACAACCCCGCCGGTGACTATTTAAAACTTAAAAGTTTTGTAGCCCTCACCAACCTGACCGATACCGACCTGGGCTCAAAAGGGCTGGTAAAAAAAACGGTTGCAGCTTTTGAAGCCCTGCAACCGCTGACAACATTCCTGAATCACGCTTTATCCGAGTAATCCTTTTGCGTTTAAATATTCCGCGATCTGCACCGCGTTGGTGGCAGCACCTTTGCGCAGGTTATCCGATACCACCCAGAGGTTGAGGGTATTGGGCTGGCTTTCATCTCTTCTCAACCGGCCTACAAACACTTCATCTTTTTCATGGGCATCTTTCGGCATCGGGTATTGCTGGTTCGGCAGGTCATCCACCAGCACCACACCGGGTGAA
>JBBIGW010000110.1:0-12650 GCA_037447355.1 Bacteroidia bacterium
AACCTGTTCAATGATTTTTTCTTCGAGCAGGCTCCGTTGCGGCTCTGGCCCGGAAAGGATCAGCAACAGGTGATCTTTTATTTCGGGCTGTTCATTTTTCACAAGCCTGGAAAGCGGGCCGGTATAATGGACCGGTATGCGGGGTTTGAGGAGTGGATGCGATAATACTCCTGCCAGGTTATTGGCCGATTCATGATCCGGTACCCAGCAGGCCCGGAAGCGGTTGATAAAACGGTAGTTTAATTTTTGCAACCATCTCTCAGCACCCTTGCCGAATGGTGTTTTGATCGACAACTGGTGTGTGATAAAAACGCAGGGAATAGTATCATGGTAAAGGCCATAGCGGTTATCACTGATCACGGCATCGAACTGATGCGCTTCAATTTTTCTTTTCAGCCATTCATGCTCTGATTTTATGACACGGAGCAAACGGGGTACCTGGAGAGCGATCTTTCCGGGCAATCCCCGTTTTGTTCTTGCATAGCGGATCCGGTAACCCGGCAGTTCCAGGACCTTCAGCAAGGGGAATGCTTCTGCTAGCAAAACGGCCTGCGCTCCTTCTCCCGCCAGCCAGACCTCAGCACCCTGCGCCTGCAATTCCCGGATAAGGGGAATGCAGCGGGTGGCGTGGCCAAGGCCCCAGTCCAGCGGCGCTACGAGAATCCGGGGTTTCCCCGCCTTTTTTTGGGGTTCTTCCTGATCCGGGTTAATTTTTAGTGGATTTTGGGGCAACAGCATACTAATTTGTTCGTAAAATAGTTTTAATTTAGAACATTAAGTGTATGAAACCGATCAGTAAAATTGCTTTAGCCCTGTTGTTTATTCTCTTCCTGGCTTCCTGCAACCGAAATTATTATTCCGGTACGGGGAAGGGGGGGAAGAATTGTGGCTGTCCCAGTCACAAAGGAATGACAGGTTACTAAATCACCTCTTTATTAAATGGAGCGCTTCAGACGGAACATTTTATTGTTTTCACGGGAGGAATTCATGAGCGAACAGGCCATTGAAAAGGAAGTGTATTACCTGAATGGGATCCTCGCTGTTGCCGATACAGCCCGCCAGTTCTGCCTGGTCAATGAATTAGTGAACCGCAATTCCATTACCAGCCGTCCCCGCAAAATCCTAAAAGAGGCCGGGCATTTTCAGCTGAGACCCTTCCGGTTTTTAATTAATAAGAATTAGAATTTCCCCGCGGATTTTTTCACCACCTGCCATGCCGGCATCGTTACGTTCTGTGGTGAATCACCTATGCTTCCAGTAACTGCAGCGCCTCTTTCAGTTTTTCAACCATTTCCGCAATCTCTTCTTTTTTGCAGGTGCCCACGCTCAGCCGGTACCAGGGCGAATTCTTTGGTGCGCCGAAGGCATAAAAGGGCACCACGGCCAGCCCGGCTTTATTCAGCAGGTAGGCGGTAACATCGGCCTGTGTTTCCAACAGGGTTCCTTCCGCGGTCTTACTGCCAGCCAGTTCCAGTTTAATGGTGAGGTAGATCGCGGCTTCCGGTGCAATGGCATCCACCGCATAGCCTTCTTCTCTCAGTAACACAAAACCGGCATAGATACGCTGCAGTCTTTCTTCGATTTCTGATTTGAAATGGGCCAGGTATTTTTTGATCGCTGTGCGGTTGTCCAGGTAATGGGCCACTGCTTTTTGTTCAGCCATTGGCGCCCAGGCCCCGATATGTGTGAGGATGGCTTTCATTTTATTGATCAAGGTGGCGGGTCCCATGCTCCAGCCCACCCGTACGCCCGTGGCAGCAAACACTTTACTGACAGCGTCAATAAAGATGGTGTACTCTTTCATTTCCGGGCGAAGCGAAACCGGGTTGTAATGCCGGATATTGCCATAGGTCAGGTGCCAGTACATCTGGTCAAACATGACATATAACTTCTTTTGTCCCGCTTCCCTTCGTTTGTTCTCTTCAAGAACCAGGTCGCAGATGGCTTCCAGCTCTTCCTTGCGAAAAGTGGTGCCGGTGGGATTTTGAGGAGAGCATAAAGAAATGAGTACGGCCTCTCTCACATGCGGGCGAATCGCATCGGCGGTCGGCATAAAATTGGTTTCTGCGCCGGCCTCGATCACCACATGTTCCCCGCTGACAAAATGGGTATAGTGATTATTGTTCCAGGAAGGAACGGCATAAATGATCTTGTCGCCTTTGTCACAGATGGCACGGAACACGGTATAGATCAGGGGGCGGCCGCCGGATGCGACCTGGATTTCGTTAATAGCATAGTCCAGCCCTTCCTCGTCTTTGATAAAGGAACGAACCGCTTCCCGGAGATCCGTGTTGCCTTCCGCAGCGGGGTAGTTGGTAAAATGTTTGCGGTAGGCTTCCACGATCGCGTCTTCCAGTTCTTTGGGGATGGGAAAAACAGAAGGATCGAAATCGCCGATCGTAAAATTATAGATCCGTTCTCCCTGGCGGATCTTTTCCCGAATTTCTCCTCCCAGCTTTACGATTTCAGAGCCGATCAGTGTTTCTGATAAATGTGAAAGTTTCATATCCTGCTATTTGGCGCAAAAGTAAACGGATTGGGGGGAATTACCATTGAAAATTGAACAGTGAGAATTGAACATTCAACTTCCTGGGATTGAAATTTTCAATGCTCAATTTTCAATGCTCAATGTTCAGTAAGCTACTCCACCAGCATGATCACCCGGGTCTGCCATTTGGCGCTGTCTTTCTCTGCCCGGGGATCGGTCAGGTATTGTTCAATCGCCGGGATTTTTTCTTTCAGGTTATGCGCCGTGATGTATTGCCGGATACTGCTCCAGGCCAGCTGCGATTTATCGTAAGCGCCAAAATAATCGGTATATACTGCTTTACCGGCCGGAATATTTTCCATCCGGATAATTGCATTGCCGATCTTTTTCCCGCCAGGAACGGGTAGCGCGGCAGCCATATCGGTCAGCTGGTTTTTAGTATCCCAGCTGTAAAACAGGCCGGCAGGAATACCGGCCGCGGTATTTTGTTTTTGCGCTTCCTGGTAGATCAGCGGGAGGTGCTGTGAATAAAAGCTCCCGATATCACTCCATTTAACGACCTGGCGGATGATGGCATAATCAGTGGCCGGGAAATCCATTTCTTTCACTTCCTGCAAAAGGTTTTCTGATTGCGGGCCCCTTGTTTTTTCCACCCGCGTTTTTAATGCAGCGAGGCCCTTTTCAAAATCAGGGCCCAGTTGTTCTTCAATAGCGGAAAACACATTGAAAATATTCCAGGGCCTTGGGGTTTCGATCTCAAAATGCCAGGTTACCGTGGTCAGTCCATTGGATTCGGTGAGATGGAAGGTAGAAGTAGCATGACTTTCTTTCGGGCTGATAAAATGAATTTTGTGCGTAACAGTCCTGCCCGGTTCAGCTTCACTGATCTCTATCCTCCCTTCACCAGTGACGGTGGGGTCTCCTTTCCAGCGACTGGCCGCACCTGCGGTGCCATCGGTCCCGGTTAGCGTATGTTTTACTGTGGAGTCCTGCTGGTTCCATACCGACCATTGATTGAAATTTTCCAGCCTGGCCACCTGCCCGAATACCACAGCGGCCGGCGCCTGGATGCTGATGCTTTTTTCCAAAGATTGTTTAACTGGCGCCAGCCAGGAAAAAACGACAATGACCAGCAGCAGGGACAGCAAAAAGAAAAAAATGAACCGCAGATTTTTCATATGATTTTAATCAGAATCCTTTTAATGGTTTTTTCTCTTCTTCTTTTTCCGGCTTCAGGGTAACCCGGATATATCGTTGAAAGCTGATGTATTTCTTTGCCACCTCCTGGATCATTTTCGAACTGAGGGCATCGATCATTTTCTGCTTGTCCAGGATATCCCCCGGTTTGCTGCCATAGAAATAAGCTTCAAACAGGCTGGCGGACCAGAAACTGTTTTGTTTTATGTCCACTTCGAGTTTGCGGGTTTGCTGCTCCTTTATTTTTTCCAGGTCCTCTTTGCTTACACCGGAACGGATAATTTTCCGGAGTTCATCCAGTGCCGCGGCAGTCAGGGTGTCCGCATTTTCCGGTGCGCAGGGAAACGTGATACTGAATACGGCATTGGAATAGGGAACCCGGTTCATGCTGCCGGAAGCGCTCACGCCATATACACCGCTCTTTTCTTCGCGTAGTTGTTCAACGAGTTTAATATCCATCAGTTCGCCCAGGCTGCGGAGCGCATAGGCTTCTTTGCTGTTATATAGGGCTGCCGTGTTGAACACCAGGTTGACCATGCTCTTGGGTTCGGTACCTTTCCGGATCAGTTTGTCCACTTTTCCTTTTGGGGGACGGATACCCAGATCGCGCCAGGTTTCTTTTTGGGAAGTTCCCGGCAGGCTGCCGATGTACTTTTCCAGTAAGGGCCGGATGCTTTCTTCATTAAAGGAGCCGGTGAAGAGGAAGGTAAAGTCGCCCGCATTCGAAAACCGTTCCCGGAATATCCGGATACTGCGGTCCAGGCTGATCTTGTCAAAGTCTTCAGGTGCAGGTATCCGGCCGCCGCGGGGATGGTCCTGTGTCAGTATTTTTTGTACTTCCCCGCTGAAATAGATCTCGGGATTGGAAGCTATATTGGCATAGAGTTGTTTCTGTCTTGTTTTGAAGGATTCAAAGGCAGCCGCATCTTTTCTTGGTGCGGTAAAATAGAGATAAACCAGTTGCAGGAGGGTCTCGGTTTCTTTCGGGATTGTGTTTCCGTTCAGGCTTTCGCTTAAACCGCCAATACCGGGTGTTACACTGGTATTTTTCCCTTTCAGCATATTGCCCAGGTCCACAGCGGAAAATTCACCCACCCCGCTTTGCGATACGATAGCTGCTGCGTGGATTGCGGAATAATAATCGGCATCCTTTACCAGTGAATGGCCGCCTTTGCTGAAGGCTTTAAAAAGAATTTCATCGTTCTTGAAGGTGGTGGGTTTGAGTATCACCCGGGCGCCATTTGATAAAATAAGGGTCGTGGTTCCCAGTTCCTCATCGGTTTTGGAACTGATGATCCGGCCCGGCTTAAGCCTGCCTGCCTCCAGCAGGTTTTTTGCCAGGATTTTTTCCTTGTAGGGTGCTATGGTGGCCTGGTCAGCATTGGCCAGCACGGTTTTAACTTCTTCCGCGGAGGGGATTCTGATCCCCTCTTTATCCGGTGCATTCAGGGTGACCACCATGTTCCGGTTGCTGATCCACTGAGCGGCCAGTTGATTGACATCGGACAGGGTGACGGAAGCCATATACTGTTTTACAAAATCATATTCCCATTCAATTCCGGGGATGGGTTCATTGGTGAGGAAGTTCCGTACATATTCTTCCACGTATTTATAAGATTCTTCTTTTTCCCTTTCATTGAAAACACGGTCATAATAACTCTGTACCTGCTTTTTCTGCAGGTCAAATTCAGAGGGCGTAAATCCGTAGAGCAGGATCCGCCTGTTTTCTTCCGCCAGTGCATAAAGGGAACGGCGCATACCTGTATCGCTGGTATTGGCAAAGAGCTGGTACGCGTCCTTGGTTCTCGCATAGGTCTCCCCGTAGTATGAACCAGCGCCCACAAAGGGCGGGTTGGCCTGCAGGGTCAGTTCCCGGAAGCGGCTGTTCAGCATCCCGGTAAAAAGCGCACCATTCATATACCGTACATAATCCCCCACAGTGGTCTCCGGCTGAGGATCTCTTTTATATAAGATCTCTACAGAGGGGAAGGCGGTTTCCTTGTCCTTGGCTACCACGGTTAAGAGCTCAGCATGATCGGGCACCGGAAAACTTTCCCGTTTCCGGGGGCTGGTTGCTGCGGGGATAGCACCGAAGGTTTCCCGGATCTTTTGTTCCATATCATTCACATCTATATCGCCCACCACGATGATCGCCTGCAGGTCAGGCCGGTACCAGTCCTGGTAAAAACGTTTTAAAGCGGCATGTGGAAAATGCCGGAGCGTTTCCAGTTTGCCAATGGGCAGCCGTTCTGCGTATTTCGAACCCTGGTACTGGACCGGCAGGGTTTGTTTCATCATGCGTTCATCAGCGCCCCGGCTCAGCCGCCATTCTTCAATCACCACGCCTCTTTCTTTTTCGATCTCGGCGGAGTCGAGCAGGGCATTGTGGGCCCAGTCTTCGAGGATCTGCAATCCTTTATCCACCAGTCCGGGTTTATCCGTGGGCACCGGGAGCATATATACGGTCTCATCAAAACCGGTATAGGCATTCAGGTCGGCACCGAATTCCACGCCGATACTTTGCAGGTAGCTTACCAGTTCATTCTTAGGGAATCGTTTGGTGCCGTTGAAATTCATGTGCTCCATGAAGTGTGCCAGTCCTGACTGGTCGTCGTCTTCAAGGACGGAACCTGTATTTACCACCAGCCGCAGTTCCACCCTTTTCTCAGGTTTCTGGTTGTGCCGTATATAATAAGTAAGGCCATTGGCCAGTTTACCCGTTTTGACCTTAGGGTCCACCGGCATCGGTTGTTCGGGTGTGATCTGGGCCTTTAACTGTAAGCAAAGGATAAGCAGGAGTACGATGAAAAGGGAGCGCGAAAGGAATTGCATAGAAGAGCAGTTTAGTCAGTAAAATTATCACATACCCCGGCTTTTAACAATAAAAATCCCGGCAGGGAGGCTACCGGGATTTGCTTACTTATTAGTTTATTTTGCTATTGATTTGATTTTTCCTGGTAATTTTTAGCGGCTTCCGTCGCTTTTTTAAAATCGAGGATTACCCCATTGATACAGTAACGAAGCCCGGTGGGAGGGGGACCATCATCAAAGACATGTCCCAGGTGGGCCTTGCAGCGGCCGCACTGCACTTCGGTCCGGTCCATGCCATGGGTATGATCGGGGGTATAGAGGATACTTCCCTTGCTGATGGGTTCATAAAAACTGGGCCAGCCGCAGCCACTTTCAAACTTAGTATCGCTTTTAAAAAGGGCATTGCCGCAAGCGGCGCAATAATAGGTACCGGTTTCTTTGAAATTTTCAAATTTGCTGGTCCAGGGTCTTTCAGTCCCTTTTTGCCGGGCAATCGTAAAGACGTCGGCGGGCAGGATCTTTTTCCATTCTTCTTCGCTCATAGTTACTTTGGAAGTATCCGAGTTGGAATACACAGGGTTGTTCTTTTGGGTGCTGTCCATTTTTGCGATTTTTTCGGGTGATTGATTGTTTTGCGAGTAGCTGCATTGCTGCAACAGTCCGCAGAGGGTGAGCAGGAGTGTGATCCGGGAAAAAGGATTCATGATTTTCATTTAACAAACATACGGAAACAAGGTTTGGACGGTTTGGCGGACCGGGATCAACTGACATTTGTTAACATTTTGATGGCAAATAAGAATCCTTTTTAAAAATGAGACCCGGCATGGAAATTTCAGTTCTTGTATGGTATATTTGTTCGCATACCAAGACGCGCAATTGTTTATGTTTAACTTAATTCTCTTTGGCCCTCCCGGCAGTGGAAAAGGTACCCAGTCTGACAAATTAGTAGAAAAATACGGGTTGATACACCTGTCCACCGGCAACCTGCTCCGCCAGGAAATTGCTGATAAAACCCCGCTCGGACTCGAAGCAAAAAGCTTTATTGACAAAGGACAGCTGGTCCCGGATGAAGTCGTGATCGGGATGGTGGATTCTTTCTTTGATCTGCACAAGGGAGCCAGGGGATTCCTGTTTGACGGATTCCCGCGTACGGCCGCCCAGGCAACCGCCCTTGATAAATTACTCTCGTTAAAACAAACCGGTATTGCGGCTGTTCTCGCCCTGGAAGTGGGAGAAGATGAACTGGTAAAGCGCCTGCTCAACCGGGGCAAAACCTCCGGGCGCAGCGATGATACCAATGAAGAAGTGATCCGCAAACGTTTTGCCGTTTACAAAAGCGAGACCTCCGCTGTGGGGGATCATTATAAAACTGCCGGGAAATTCAAATCCATTAAGGGAGAGGGTACCGTGGAAGATATCTTCGGCGCCCTTTGCGCCGCTATCGATAAGAAAATGGCCTGAGCGGTTTATACCTGTACATCATCTTCACCGGCTCTTCGCAGCAGGTCTTTCTCTTCCGCATTCAGGGAATTATAACCCTGCTGGTTGATCTTATCCAGTATTTCATCAATCCGCTGAGGGGTCACATGCGGCGTTTTCTTATAAGGCACTGAATGTGATTTATAAAAGAGCTGGTCTTTGATGGCGGGTTGTCCTTTCCGTGGTTTATCGGGATTGAAGAGATCGTTTACCCAATCAAAGAAATGGCTCATCCACTCACTCCAGTCGTAACCCCTGCGGATAAACCAGATAAAGAGAAAACCGGTGAGGGCCCCGGCCACCGGCGGTGCATAGGCTTCCACCCTGTAATAAGGTAAAGTGGCAATTGAGATCAGCAAGTAAAAAGCAGTCAGTATCCATAAAGGAAAACCGCCATTCAGCAGGGGAAAGATCCGGTAACCCGGTGAAACCAGGGTGATGGCCACGGCAATAGCGGTAATGCTGGCGGCACTGCCATAGTAAAGGGTTGCTGACTGGCCCGCTGCAGCCGGGAACAGGTTCGCGGCCAGTAAAAAAGCAATCACACCGGCCAGTCCGCCATAGATATACAGGGGAACAATCTTCCGGTTCCCGGTCAGGTCCTGCATGATATAACCAAAGGTCCATAGCCAGAGCATATTGGCGAGGGTCATCCACACACCGATATGGGTAAACATGGATGTCAGTACGGTCCAGGGTTTATTTGCCAGTTCAGATAAGCGGGCCGGTAATACGGCGAGGGGCAGGACTTCGCTGTTATAGCGGGCGTTAACCAGCGCTTCTTCCCGGTACAGGTAATAATAGAAAACCCTGGCCAGGGCCAGGCTGATGAAAACAACGAGGTTAATCAGGATCAGCCGGGTCAGGGCATTGTTGCTTTGCCCCAGGGAAATCCGTTGTTTGTATGAGGGTTCTGTATAAGACATGTCGGGTTCTGCGGATGCAAATGTAGGTTTTGGTTTGAAGCGTAAACAGGGGGATTTTTCCCTGCCTGTTAATACAACGTCCGGCGGTTGGTTTTGTTCCAGTACAGCACTAATAAAAATCCGGTAATCGCCCCGCCCAGGTGAGCGAAATGGGCTACTGTGTCCCCGGCAGAGTTCCGAACCGCCATAGCCAGTTCTCCCGCGGCATAAAGGAGTACAAACCATTTCGCCTTTAATGGGAAAAGGAAATAAATATAAATCAGGCTGTTGGGAAATAAATAACCGAAAGCCGCCAGGCAGCCAAAGACCGCACCGGAAGCTCCAAGAGTGGCAATATTCGCCTTAAAATAAGGAGAACTTACCAGGTCAATCTGTTCTTCTGCAGGTAACTGATAGAAAACTTTCATTACAGGTTCCATTTCAAAATACAATACACCCAGGTGTAGTAAGGCGGCTCCCAGCCCGGAAATAAGATAGAACTGGAGAAAGCGGTTAGCACCCCAGCGGTTTTCCAGGATGCTTCCAAACATCCATAGGGCGAACATATTGAAGAACAGGTGGCCTATGCTGCCATGCATGAACATATGTGTGATCAACTGGTGGGGCTTGAAATAAATGGAATGTATGTCGTGTAAGGCGAAAAGGTTTTCGACGTAAAAAGGGTTGTTATTGCCGACAATGACCTGTGCCAGGAAGACCAGTCCATTAATGATCAACAAGTTCTTTACCACCGGGGGAAAACTGCCGGGTCTTGAAAACTGAAACTGACTCATTGGGTAAAATTACGATTTATTGAATCGTTTTGGGTTTTTGTGCAGGTAGGCGTTGCAAATCTTTCTTTAAAATATAACCAAAGGAATCGGCTCCATTTTTATTGGAAAAATTACAGGCTATAAAATTTTTATAACTCTTCCAGGATTGTACCCGGTCACCCTTTACCAGGTAGGTTTTTCTTGGTTTGCTATTCAGTTCAGGACTGGTATAGAAGAAGGTTTTGTTCTGGACTAACCAATGGCTGGTATCGGCATGATGATCGGGCGTATAATCTTTCAGGAGTATCCCCCCTGTTTCCATTCGGGTGATCCGCTCATTCCGTTCATTCAGTTCCGGTTGGGCAGCATCATAAGACCAGTGGTTTTCTTCCTGCAGCAACCAGTTATTCTTCAGCGGGTCAAACCGGAAAAACAGGGTGACCGACCATCTAAAACCGGACCCACCGAAAAAATTCAGCTGTATCTCACCTGTTTTTAGTGTAATTCCATTATAAGGATCACCCAAAACTCCACCACAATACCGGCACATTATGATGGAATTATTCTCCACCACTAATTTTAATTTATTTTCTTTTTCACGGGTGATCAATAAAAAAGGGCGATGAATTTCCCATATATCTGATTCCACACCCGCTGTATCTTCTCCCTGCTTTCTTAAAATCAGTACATAATCTTTCCGTTTATCCCCGTTCAGATCTTCAGTTGCCCAGTCGAGTACCTCATACCCGTTTCTCACAAAAGGGTTTAGTTCTCCGGGCAACAGTTTTTCCTGTGCCACAGCAGAATGGGCTATTAAGAGAAATAAACTGTACAGAATTTTATGCATGTTTATTTTTCAATTTCAGCTGCACCACGTTCTCAATATGAAGTGTATGGGGAAACATATCCACCGGCTGGACTCTTGTGACCCTGTATTTTTCACCCAGTAAGTTCAGGTCGCGGGCCTGGGTGGCGGGGTTGCAACTGACATAGACGACCACCGGCGCTTCCATATCGAGGATCTTCCGTACTAATTTTTCGTGCATACCGGCCCGGGGCGGATCGGTGATGATCACATCGGGCCGGCCGTGCAGGGCAAAGAAGGCATCATCACAGATATCAATCACATCCCCTGCAAAGAATGCCGTGCTGTTCAAGTTATTCAGCGCCGCGTTTTCTTTTGCATCTTCAATCGCCGCTTCCACCATTTCCACGCCGATGATCTTCCCGGCTTTTTCACTTACAAATATCCCGATACTGCCGGTACCGCAATAGAGATCATAAACGGTTTCGGTACCGCTGAGCTCCGCGAAATCACGGGTGATCTTATACAGTTCTTCTCCCTGTTTGGTATTGGTCTGGAAAAAAGATTTGGGCCCGATCTTGAATTGAAAGCCTTCCAGTTTTTCGATCACATATCCTTTGCCATGGTAAGTAACCGGCTCAAGGTCGTTTAAACTATCGTTCCATTTTGTATTGATGGTGTACAGCAGGGTGCTGATGGAGGGGAATTCTTTGAGCACGGCATCCATCAGTTGCCGGGTCTTCTTTTCATCCTCTTCGGCCAGCACGATATTCACCATCAGTTCGCCGGTCCGGCAAAGCCTTACCTGCATGGTACGCAGGAAGCCGGTATGATTCCGGATATCATAAAAAGGCCATCCATTGGCCTTCCCGTATTCCTTTACAAATAAGCGGATGGCATTCGTGGGTTCGGCCTGCAGGTAACAGGTTTCGATGTCCACTACTTTATCAAAAAAGCCCCGGGCATGGAAGCCGGCCACATCCTGCTGGCCGCTGATGCTCTCATCCCCGATCTCTTCTTTGGTGAGGAAGCGTTTATTCCCAAATGTGTATTCGATCTTGTTGCGGTAAAACTTTGTATCCGCTGCGCCCAGTATGGGCAGGATCCCGGGCAGTTCCACTTTCCCGATCCGCTGCAATACATCCGATACCTGTTTGCTTTTATACTGCAGTTGTTTATCGTAAGGCAGCATCTGCCACTGGCAGCCGCCACAGACCCCAAAATGAGAGCAGAAGGGAGCCACCCGTTCCGGGGAGTATTCATGAAATTGCAGGGGAACCCCTTCGGCCCAGTCTTTTTTATTTTTGAGCAGGCGGACATCCACCAGGTCCCCCGGGACCACATTCTCAATGAAAATCACTTTCCCGTCCACCCGGGCCAGGCTCTTGCCTTCCGCGGCATAATCCTCCACCCGTAGTTTCTCCAGTATGATATTTTTTTTCTTTTTTCTCACGCCGCAAATATACCTAAGCGGCCCCGCCCGGCAGCCGGAATTTTCCCGGTACCGGGGCAACGTTTTGGCGGTTTTCTCCCTCTTTATCAGCGATTTTTCAGCTTCCGCCTTTCAGGGGTCGCCCATTTTTAAATATCTTTACGGGATTCATGCAGATTATGATAAAAGGATTGTTTTTAACCGGGCTCTGCTGGTCAGTTACCGTTGCAGCGCAAACAGGCTATGAGATCAAAGTGACCTTTAAGCCCTTTAAAAACCAGTATATCTACCTGGGCCATTATTTTGGGAAGTCCTATCCCATTATTGATTCCGTTAAAGTAGATCAAAACAGCCAGGCGGTTTTCAAAGGAGAAAAAAAATTACCGGGCGGGATCTACCTGGTCGGCTATCCGAATAAGACCGGTTTTTTTGAGATCCTGGTGGACAAGCAGCAGCATTTTACGATTAAGGCCGATACAGCGACCATTGGCCAGGGCGCTCAATTTGTGAATTCACCGGACAATGTGTTGTTTACCACCTATCAACAACAGATGGCGGTCCGGGGTAAAAAGATCAGTGACCTGCAAAAAAGCCTGAAAACGGCTGCCACTAAGGGTGACTCAGTAAAGATCACGGAGGAGCTCACCCGGGAGGATAAGGCGATCAATATGTACCGGGACGACCTGGTCAAAAAGAACCCGGATGCCCTGCTCTCGGTGTTCCTGGTCTCCATGCGGGAGCCGGAACTGAAAGGAGCGTA
>JBBIGW010000111.1:0-12433 GCA_037447355.1 Bacteroidia bacterium
ATGAAAGCCTTTTGGTCCTTTTTCACCTGCGGATGTGCTTTTAGCTGGAATGCTTTGGCGCGTACTGTATCCAGGCGATAGACTTCCCCAAGGGCATAATTATACATATCAAGGTACATGGAATAACGGAATACACGTGAATCATAATCCCGGCAGGCCAGGAAGGCTACAAAATTCGCCTCATTTTCCCGGGCATATCCCACCTGGTGGGCCACTTCATGGGTCGTAACAAAGGGTTCCAGGAACCGGGGGATCGTGGTATTGACCTGCCCTTCCCCCGAAAAAGGATTGTAATATCCCTGGAACCCGAGGTAATTACCCAGGTAACTGTAAATGGAGGGTTTCACTGATTGGGGAGTATAAGAAAGGAAGGCGTACCGGGCCGACGCCTGCCGGTAAGCTTCCGAGGCACTGCCAAAGAGGTTTCTCTTTTTGTTAAAGGAATCCCGCTGGGCTTCTGTAACAAATGGAGCATAGCTATTCAGCTTTGCCTGTAATGCACCGGTCAGCGTATCCAGGTCCCGGAGAGAGTAGGCTTTTACCTCCAGCCCTAACTGGCCGGCAATTCCCTGGCGGTTATAATTGAGTCCCCATAAAAGGTTAAAGAAAACATAGATAAACAGGACAAAAAAGATCCCCTGCTGAAGCGCTTCCACAAAAAAACCACGGGTCAGTTTACGCCGGAACAGCAGGCGGAAGAATTTCCAGCTCTGAAAAACGATAATGATAATCAGAAAGGCATAGAAAATATCCCCGATGCTGAACGGGATCCAGCCAAAGAGAAACCGCTGTACTTTGGCAATCCGGGGGTAGATGCCAAGACTGTAATTCTTTTCCACCCAATCCGGGTACCAGGAGGCCCATTTGATCCCGATGGTAAGCAGGATCAGGAGTACCCAGCTCCAGCTTTTCATTAGCCGGCTAAAAATTCTGGTCAGCAACTGTTGCAATCTCTTAAATTTTAAGTACTTTCAAAATCAGGGGGTTAGCCCGCTGGCGAGGAACAAAAATAATCGAAAAACAGCCATATACTTTCCAATTAATCCCTTACCTTTGCACACTCTTAAAAAGTTGACCCATGAGCCGCCGGAGAGAGTTTGAGATCGCGTTTGTAGGGCTAAAACCCGGGGTTCACGAGTACAGCTATGAGATCAATGACCGGTTCTTTGAAGCATTTCAACAACAGGACTTCCGCAACTGCAAGGCCCATGTAAAATTGCTGCTCGATAAAAAAAGCAGTTTTATGCTGCTCCGTTTCGAGATCGGCGGTACCCTCGAAGTCACCTGCGACCGTTGTAACAACAACCTGCCGCTGGAACTCTGGGATGAATTTACCATCACCGTGAAAATGGTGGAGGAACCGGAACTGATGAATGAACAGGAAGAGGACCCGGATGTGTATTATATCAGTCGCGGGGAAAGTCACCTGGAGGTGGCCGGCTGGATTTATGAATTTATCAACCTCAGCCTCCCGATGCAGAAGACCTGTGATTTTGAAAAAATGGATGGCCCTCATTGTAACCGGGCCGCCCTGGAAATGCTGAAAAAACTGGAAGCCGAAGATGGGGGGAAGAAAGACAACCCGATCTGGAAAGGCCTGGAAAAATTTAAAGATTTAGATTAAACGTTTTAATAATTGAGTTATGCCAAATCCGAAACGCAGACATAGTCAGCAAAGAAGTGCGAAGCGCAGAACGCATTACAAAGCCACTTCCGCCACGTTGACCACTGATACAACCACCGGGGAAACACATCCCCGTCATCGTGCACATGTAAGTGAAGGCAAGTTGTATTACAAAGGAAAAGTAGTGGCTGAAAAAGCCCCGCTGAAGGCACAGTAATTTTTGCCGGGTACCTTCTTAATTCCAAATCCATTCCCCTCCTGAGCCGGGATGGCATTTGGAATTTGTCATTTTTGTAATTTTCCTGCTATGCTTATTGGAATCGACATGATGGGTGGTGACTATGCCCCGCTGGAAGCGGTGAAAGGCATCGGTTTGTATTTATCCGGTCATACAGTTCAGGCTTCCCTGCTGCTGATTGGTGACCGGCCGGCCATTGAAGCCCTGCTTTCTGAACATGCGATTCCCACGGATCATATTAAGATCATCCACGCGGAGCAGGTCATCGGTATGCACGAGCATCCCACCAAAGCGCTGAAAGAAAAACAGAAATCCTCTATTGCCATCGGGTTTCACCTGCTGGCTTCCGGAAAAATAGATGCCTTTATCAGTGCCGGCAATACCGGCGCCATGCTGGTCGGCGCCCTTTTCAGTATCAAAGCACTTGAAGGGGTGATCCGGCCGACCATTTCCACTATTATTCCCCGGATGAACGGGGGTACCGGCCTCTTACTCGACGTCGGGATCAATGCCGACTGCAAACCGGAACAGCTCAACCAGTTTGCCATCATGGGTTCGGTCTATGCGCAATTGATCCTGGGTATTGAAAACCCCAAAGTGGGGCTGATGAATGTGGGTGAGGAAGAAGGAAAAGGCAATATCCTGGCCCAGGCCACTTATCCCCTGCTGAAAGAGAACAAGCATATCCATTTCATTGGCAATATCGAAGGCCGGGATGTACTGACCGACAAGGCCGATGTCATGGTCTGCGAAGGATTTACCGGCAATATCATTCTCAAACTTGCCGAGTCTCTTTATGAAATTGCACAGGCCCAGTCCCTGAACAACGCCTACTTTAACCGTTTTGATTTTGAGATCTACGGTGGCACCCCTGTTCTGGGCGTGGCTAAACCGGTGATTATCGGGCATGGTATTTCCGGCGCCCGGGCCTTTATGAATATGATCCGCCTGGCACAGCAAATGATTGAAAAGGACCTGATGGGGAGGATGAAGGACGAACTGAGGGGTTGAGCATTGAAAATTGAGTATTGAATATTCATTTGCCCATAGCCTCCTGAATCATACCAATAAAATATCAGCTCCCCCCGTTCCGGCCTTTTATATAAATACCCTTTTTCCGGTAGAAAGGATTCCCCCGCTGCTGATTATCTTTAGGTCAAATTCGAACCTTGAGATATAGTTTCCTTACTGCATTTTATTTATTATTTACCGGGCTGCTGGCCCTTTCGCAACCCGTTCAGCCCGATACACCCGCTGCCAAACCACTTTATACTCCCAGTACCCGGATAATCGTCCATACCATTGGTAACCGCACGATCATCATTAAAGTGCTGCAATACGGGGAGCCCAATGGAATTTACTGTATCAATATGCACGACAACGAAGGCACGGCGGTACAGGGGGCCACCCCCGTGCTGGAACAAACCGGGGGAACCCTGATCCGGGTGGAAAATTTCAGCCAGCGGGTGATCCGGTTCCGGCTGAACGGGGTGATGTACGGATTCGATCCCAACCGGATTTTTTCGAAAATTGGCATTGAACAGACGATGCGGGATAATAAAAGAATCAATAAGGCCGCCCTGCTGGAAATTGAAAAGTTCGGGCAGAAATTATTGTCCCTGATCCCCGATACCGCCAGGATCGTGGTGGCCCTGCACAACAATACCAATGACTTGTTTTCAATCAAAAGTTATACACCCGGCGGGGTGCGGCAGAAGGATGCCAAAGCTGTTTACTACAATGAAACACAGGACGTGGATGATATCACGCTTACAACGGACAGTGTCATTTACCAGGTAATGGCTGATGCCGGTTACAATGCCATCTGGCAGGACAATACCAACGCCAAAAAAGACGGGTCACTCAGTGTTTACTACGGCGATTATGGGCGGCGTTATATTAATATCGAGACCGAACACGGCAAAGTGGACCAGTACCGGGAAATGTTTGAAAAACTGGTCGCCTACCTGCTGAAAGAAAAAGAAGCAGCTACCCAACCCGTTGAGGACCTGACCCGGAAAAAGCTATCCACTAATCAGTAAAATCTGTTGATAATTAATCGAAAAACTTTTGGAACAAATGGCTGTAGCCTGTATTTTTGCACTCCCAATTCCGGTACCTGCCGGTTGGACAAGGTTGATCTCGTAGCTCAGTTGGTAGAGCACAACACTTTTAATGTTGGGGCCCTGGGTTCGAGTCCCAGCGGGATCACAACCAAAAAAGCCTGGCTTTGCCTGGCTTTTTTGGTAAATGTCAAGAACCCCGCCGTCTCCTGACGGAGGCTAAGAAACAAGAACCAAATAAGCAATAAAAGCCAAATCCTCCTAAATTCACTCTTCTGGAGTCTTGAGGTTTTGCCATCTCCTGAATTTCAAGCCCCACCATCTCAATTTATCCAAAATCAGGTCCCGCAAAAAAAGTAACTAATAAGTCTTCACTATTATGCACTTGTCATTGCCGGTGATTTGCTGCAAATGCCCGGGGGCCTTCGTAAATTGTTTTTAAATCTATCTAGCCTATCCAGTTGGTCAGGCTTCGTGTAAAAAGTCCTAACTTCAATATATGTAATTAAATCAAATTACTAACTTACCAGTGATTCGGAATTACCCTTTCTGCTACTTCTAATGGCCTGAGGCATTTCCTTTCCTATAATAATACATTCCAAAATTTCAAAAGCCTTATTTAGCCCTTTTATGGCTGCCTTTTCCATTGACGAAAGTCCATAATAGGAAAAAACGGGATTCGTCCTGCCGAGGCTTCTTAAATGTGAGGCATTTTTTATCCTAACCTTAAAATTGCATGTCCCTTTATAATTTCCATTAACAGCATCGGTACGATTAAAACTAATTTCAATCTTTTGTAATTCAAAAAAAACAACAAAATCTTCCAAACCTGTTTCACGCTCATTGAAAGTCTTGAACTTTAAATATGCTTGTGGATACTTTTTCTTCCATTCATTCTCTACAATCTTAAAGTTTATATTCAGTATTTTCACGTTTAAATTATATTTAAGTATTAACTCCTTTTTTGAGTTTTTTACTATAGCATCAGAAAGTTCAAAATAACGATAGAATAAATACTAGCCTGATTCAAGAATGGATTGAAGGTCAAATGACGTCCAACAAAGAAATCACCTCGTCCCCAGCGGGATCTTTGAAAGGAAGCCGGCAGGTTTCTCTTGTAGCTGTCTGGTCAAAAAAAGGTAGTAATAAATTCCATCTCCAAAATAAGCATTGTTGCTTCAGAATGCACTAATTCACCCTCATTTATTAACGCACCCACCCTTTAGAAGGGACTCCAACAGGAGCGGCCTACTGCCTGCTACCTACTCCCCCACTCCCCATCCCCAACTTTTTTCTTGCCCGATTTTAAAGTAGGTTTGTACCATAATCCATTCACCATGTCCACTTACTTTAAAGATAAGGTTGTCGTTGTTACCGGCGGTACTGACGGTATCGGGAAGGCGCTCGTTGAAAAATTGCTCGATATGGGTGCCAAAGTTGCGACCTGCGGGCGCAACCACGATAAGCTCTACCAGTTGCAGGCACAGCACCCTTCCGCCGCTCTTCATACCATGGTGGCGGATGTGAGCAGTGAAAACGACTGCCGCCGCTTTATAGAAACCACGATCAAAATATTCGGCGGCGTTGATGTGCTGATCAATAATGCCGGGATTTCGATGCGGGCCCTGCTGAAAGATGCCGGCACGGACGTTTTTAAAAAAGTAATGGACATTAATTATTTCGGCGTGATCTATTGCACCAAATACGCCCTGGCCTCCCTCATCGAACGAAAGGGAACGATCGTAGGCGTCTCTTCCATTGCCGGTTACCGGGGACTGCCCGGCCGCAGCGGGTACTCCGCCAGTAAATTTGCCCTGCAGGGCTGGCTGGAATCCATCAAGACCGAACTGATGCCGGACGGGGTGCATGTGATGTGGGTCTGCCCCGGCTTCACCACCTCCAATATCCGCAATGCCGCCCTGAATAAAGACGCGGATTCCCATGGCGAAACACCCATGGACGAAAGCAAGATGATGCCGGCGGAGGAATGTGCCGGGCATATCCTGACCGCCATCCGGAAGAAAAAAAGAACCCTGGTACTCACGTTTACGGGCAAACGAACCGTATTCATGCAGAAATTCATGGCCGGGCTGGCCGATAAAATGGTCTATAAGTTTTTCTTTAAAGACGGTAAACTGATCAAATAGTCAACCTGAATCCCTAAACCTGTCCCCGTTTTGCCTTTACTCACCCTGACATCGGATATTGGTAGTCCCGATTACCTCGTGGGCGCGATCAAGGCACAACTGCTGCAGACCAACCCGGATTTCCGGCTGATCGATATTTCGCACAGCATCCCCCCCTTCAATTACCCGCAGGCCGCCTATGTATGCCGCAACGCGATCCGGCAGTTCCCCGATCTCAGTTACCACCTGATCCTGGTGAACCTGTTTGAAAAAAAACCGGAACAGTTGCTGCTCGCCTTTCACCAGAACCAGTATTTCCTCTGTGCCGACAACGGGCTGCTGACCATGATCCTGGAAGATACCCCCGAAGTGATCATCGGTCTGCCATTGGACAAAGCCGCCACAAAGAATACCCTTTACCTCAGTTCCGTGATGGGCAAAGCCGTGGACCAGCTGGTAAAGGGCGAACCGGTTCAGCGCATCGGGATCCCGGATGTCAGCTTCCTGGAGAAAAGACACCTGCGGCCCATGCTGGATAACAATTCCATCGAGGGGCAGATCATATTCATTGACAGTTTCGAAAATGTGATCGTCAATATCACCCGAGAACAGTTCGAGGAACAACGGAACGGAAGACCTTTCAGGATCGTATTTAAAAGAGATGAAGTGATAGACCGGATCAGTGACAGTTATGCCGATGTGCCTGAAGGAGAAAAACTCGCCCTCTTCAACAGCGCCGGTTACCTCGAGATTGCCATCAATAAAGGAAATGCCGCGGGCCTTTTCGGATTAAAAGGCTTCTCTGAAAAAATGATGCAGAGCCAGCTCTCCTACCAAACCGTACGGGTTCATTTTACTTAGGCAGATGTCCGCCCGGCCATTCAAACTACGAAAGTTTTCCTAAATTGCTAAAACCGGAAGGACGGAACTGAAATCTACGGTTGAAACCCTATTTTTGCTGTCGCTGTGCCGTTTGCAGGCATGGCCAGAATAAACTATCAAAATCAGGTATTTATGAACTTCAGAAAAGTCAACAACATTACCGGCTGGCTTATTTTCCTTATCGCCCTTGGTACCTATTTCCTGACCCGTGAAGCCAGGGGCAGTTTATGGGACTGCGGTGAATTTGTTTCCAGTGCCGACAAGATGCAATTGCCCCACCCTCCCGGTGCCCCGTTGTTTGTGCTGCTGGGCCGTTTTTTCATTATTCTTTTTGGAGATAATACCCGGACAGCCGCCAGTGCCGTCAACTTTATGAGTGCCATGGCCAGTGCCGGCACCATTCTCTTTCTTTTCTGGAGTATCACGCATTTTGCCCGTAAAATGTTTGTCACCGTGGGTGAAGAACTGAGCGGGCAACAGATCTTTACCACCATGGCCGCCGGTGTCGTGGGGGGGCTCGCTTATACTTTTAGTGATTCATTCTGGTTCAGTGCGGTGGAAGGTGAGGTATACGCATTGTCTTCCTTCTTCACAGCGCTTGTATTCTGGGCCATGCTGAAATGGGAACATGCGGATGAGCATGCCGGCAATAACCCGGATGCCCGTCTCAAAAGCGACCGCTGGATCGTATTTCTCTTCTTCATGATGGGATTGTCTATCGGCGTACACCTGCTGAACCTGCTGACCATCCCGGCTATCGTGATGATCTATTATTACCGCCGTTATGAAGCCAGCACAAAAGGCGCGATCCTGGCCTTTATCATGGGCTGCCTGATCACCGGCCTCGTGCAGGTGGCCATTATCCAATACTCCATGAAAGCCGCCGGGCAATTCGATGTGTTCTTTGTCAACAGCCTGGGCATGCCCTTCTTCTCCGGCTTTGCCATATACTTTGTGTTACTGGCTGCCGTGATCTTTTGGGCACTCAGTTTCAAAGAGAAAACAGTCACCCATACCAAACTGATCATCTGGTTTGTCCTGTTTCTTTTCCTCTCCGCCCTGCCTTTTGTGATCGTTCCGGGAGACGGCCTTAAATTCCTTCCCCTTATCCTGCTGACCGGCGCCGCCGTCGGCATTGGTTATTTCATAAAGCCTTCCGCACTGCGTGTGATCAAACTTTCACTCTGGTGTTACAGTTTTATGATGCTCGGCTACTTTATGTATTTCACGGCCATCATCCGTTCCAATGCCAACCCCAGCATTGACATGAACAATGTGGACAACCCGATCAACCTGGTTTACTACCTGAGCCGCGAACAGTACGGCAGCGCCCCGCTGGTGTACGGACCTCATTTCGCCGCTTCCCCCCAGGATGACCTGGTGGAAGGTGAACCTTTTATTGAAAGTGAAATGAAATATGTGAAAGGCGCGGATAAATATATCCAGATCGGCAAAACCCGGGAATACAATTATAAGAGCGATGTAAAACAGTTATTCCCCCGTGTCTGGGATCCGAGTGATGACCAGGGACATGCACAGGCTTACGCGGAATGGCTGGGACTGGGCCAGGATCAGCAGACCGGTAAATATGAAGCCCCCAGTTACGGGGACAACCTGGAATGGTTCTTCAGTTACCAGATGAGCCATATGTACTGGCGTTATTTTATGTGGAATTTTTCAGGTAAACAAAACGATATCCAGGGCTATGGCAACAAACGTGACGGTAACTGGATCACCGGGGTTTCTTTTGTAGATAATAAACGGCTGGGCGATCAGTCCATGCTCCCCGACAGTATAAAAAATAACAAGGCGCACAACCAGTTGTATATGCTGCCCTTTATACTGGGTATTATTGGCTGTGTGTACCAGTTCCTGCGCAACCGCAAGGACTGGATCGTGACCTTCCTGCTCTTTTTCTTTACCGGCATTGCCGTGGTCTTATACCTGAACCAGCCGGGTAACCAGCCCCGTGAGCGGGATTATGCTTATGTAGGATCCTTCTATGCATTTGCTATCTGGATCGGGCTGGCTGTAGTAGCCTTCGTAAAAATGGCCCGTGAAAAAGCAGAGCAGCTTCATTTCCAGAATATGCTGATCTATGGAAGCGCCCTCAGCTTCCTCGTCACTTTTATGAGTTGTTTCCCCGGCAGCGGGGATGGTGCGCTGATCGCTTCCATTTTTGCCACCCTGTTGTATATAGCCGTAACTGCAGGCGTCACCTACCTGGTCAGGGCCTTTTCTTCCGGCGGCGCCAACGAACGGATGCTGAACATCAGTACTTCCCTGCTTTGTATCGCTGTGCCCGTCCTCATGGCCCAGCAGGTATGGGATGATCATGACCGGAGCAATAAAACAACGGCCCCGGCAATCGCGAAAGCCTACCTGGAAAGCTGCGCCCCGAATGCGATCCTCTTCACCTTCGGGGATAATGATACTTACCCGCTCTGGTATGCCCAGGAAGTGGAAGGGATCCGGCCGGATGTGCGGGTCATCAACAACAGCCTGCTGGGGATCGACTGGTATATCAACCAGCTCCGGTATAAAGTGAATGAATCCGACTCGGTCAATATCATCTGGAATGAAGATCAGATCATGGGTAATAACCGCAATTACGTGGTGTATGAACCCAAACCCAGCATCCCGCAGAATGTTTACTACAACCTGTATTCGATCATGAAGGATTATGTGGGCAGTGACGACCCCGACAAAATGGATAATTCCCGCGGTGAACCCCTGAATACATATCCTGTCTCCAAAGTATCTGTACCGGTTGACAGGGACCTGGTATTGAAAAACGGGACTGCATTACCGACAGACAGTATCCTGCCGGAATTCAGGTTTGAACTGCCCAGGCGTGCCCTGGTAAAGAATGACCTGATCATCCTGAATATCATCGCCGCGAATAACTGGAAACGCCCGATCTATTTCACCTCACCCATGGGAGAACTCGGATTTGGTCCCTATTACCGCAAAGAAGGCATTGCCTACCGGCTGGTACCGGTTATGCCGAAATTCTCTCAAATGAACTGGATGGTGGATCAGTCGATGCGGAGGAATGGCCTGAACGGTGCCCAGATCCGGGACGTTAACCTCGATACCGCTTACAAAAACCTGATGACCAAATATGAATTTGGCGGAGCCAATATCAAGGGTGTATATTTTGACGAAGAAAACCGTCGTCATATCCTGAACCTGCGAAGTATCTATGGAGAAACAGCGGGTAACCTGGCAGATGCCGGAAAGAAAGAGGAAGCCAGGCAGCTGATCGAAAAGGCAGAAGCCGGTATCCGTACCGATAACCTGCCCTACGCCATGACCAGCCGTTACAACGGGCATAACCAGACAGCCCTGATCTACCTTGAAGCCTGCTACAAGGCCGGTAAGACAGAGCTGGCGGAGAAAATCCGGACAGAAATAAAAAAGGATCTTGAACAACAGGCCCGTTATTATAAGTATATCCGTGAAAACAAACCTGCTTTCTGGGGCGGGTTTGAAAGAACGGAAGCGCCGATCAATGAAAGGTTGTTACTGGTACTGGCCGATATCGAAGCAAAATATGCCCCGAAAACCGGGAATAAACCTGCCAGCACTGAAGGCTCCTCGGTCATAGACAATACGGGCAGGCCGGACAGCAACAAAACAAAGGATACAAATTAATAAGCAGCCCGCTGCGATACCAGAAAACCCTCTCTTACCGGAGGGTTTTTTTGTATATGAACTTCCCCGGTTTTAAGTTGTTGTTAAGGAGCGGCAAACTGCCGGGATTTTTTGTAAATTGTATATACGATGACAGGTTTTCATTTCACCCGTTTTGATCCTGATAAAGATGGCAAGCCCCGCTTTGAGCAATTGCTGGACCTTTTTATGCAGTTGCTCACTTATACCAGCGGCGATGTGAGCGAGGCGATGCAATGGATGAATGAGCTGGACAAACAATACCAGCTGACCGATGATGCATACGGCATGGGAGATTTCCTGGAAGAACTGAAGGAGAAAGGCTATATCACCGGTGACAATGAACAGGGACAGATCAGGATCACGCCCAAAACGGAACAGGGCATCCGGAAAAGAAGTCTCGAAGAGATCTTTGGCAAACTGAAAAAGACAAAACAGGGCGATCACCACAGTTACAAACCCGGACAGGGCGATGAAATAAATCCCGAAACCCGGCAGTTCCGGTTTGGCGATATGCTGGAACAGATCGATTTCACGGAAAGCATCCGCAATGCCCAGATCAATCACGGAATTGAACGTTTCCATATACGGGAAGAGGACCTGAGTATCCGGGAAACGGATTTCAAGGCACAGACTTCCACCGTACTGATGATCGATATCTCGCATTCGATGATCCTGTATGGGGAGGACCGGATCACCCCGGCCAAGAAAGTAGCCATGGCCCTGAGTGAACTAATCAGAACAAAGTATCCGAAAGATACCCTGGACATCGTGGTATTCGGAAACGATGCCTGGCCGATCGAAGTAAAGGATCTCCCTTATTTACAGGTAGGTCCCTATCATACCAATACAGTGGCCGGCCTGGAGCTGGCGATGGATATTTTAAGAAGAAGAAAGAACCCGAACAAGCAGATCTTTATGATTACGGATGGCAAACCCACCTGCCTGAAGACCGGCAAACGATATTATAAAAACAGTTTTGGCCTCGACCGGAAAGTGGTGAACCGCTGCCTGAACCTGGCGGCGCAGTGCAGGAAACTGAAGATCGCGATCACCACTTTTATGATTGCCACCGATCCCTACCTGCAGCGTTTTGTGCAGGAGTTTACAGAGATGAACCAGGGAAAGGCGTTTTTTGCTTCGCTGGATAAACTGGGAGCCTTTATGTTTAAGGATTTTGAAAGTGGAAAGAAAAAGACGCTTTACTGATGTACAATAAAATTATCTAACCATTGTTTCCTGATTACCGGTAATTTATTAGCCGGGAAGACAGGAAGGGCGGGAAAAAATCGGCTATAGCCGTGCAAATATGCAAGAAGAAATATTTTTTTCTTTTTTGAATAAACAAGGTAGGGTGGTCAGGAATTTTTTATTGCTAAATGTTACATTACTGGCAAATTTCCTAATTATTTCAACCTTATCTTATGTACCAATTAACTAACCAGGGAAAATGGCTTTGTTCAGAAATTGTAGATTGTGCCTACCAGGTGCATAAAAAACCTGGACCGGGGCTTTTAGAAAAATTTACGAGGCCTGTTTTTGTTATGAACTTTCAAAAAAAGGCATTCGAAACCGTCGTCAGGTAGATCTGCCATTTAAATATGATGAACTAATATTTGACGAAGGTATAAGGTTAGATGTAATAGTAGATGAAATTATAATATGTGAACTTAAAGCTGTTGAGCTGGTTAACCCATTTTGGCAAGCTCAAATAATGAGTCACTTGAAACTTCCAAAAAACCATATCGGATTTTTAATAAATTTTAATGTAACAATGATAAAAAACGGGATAAGAAGATACAGTCTTGAATGAACATTTATTTCA
>JBBIGW010000112.1:0-12310 GCA_037447355.1 Bacteroidia bacterium
TTTTATTTTATGAAAAATAAATACATCGATCAGCTGGCCGAGGATAAAAGCCGTCAGGGAGCCCACGATGATAAAACCTCCCTGTCCCAGTACACTGTTGTATGCTTTGCCCATGTCCGGCACCCCGCTGCCCTGCTTGCTGCTGATAAAAAAATCAGCGGGTGTCAGTTTCATCGCCCCGTAAAAGATGATAAAGGCAAAGGCGATCAGGCCGGCGGTGAGGTAAGAAAGGAAACGGACTCCCTTCATTCCATAATACTCGTTGATAATATCGGTCATGATAAAGACCACGGGCCATAACAGTACCCCGGCAGTCAGGTTCACGGACAGGTCATTCCCGAAGAGCCGGATCCGGAGTGGCTGGAAACCCAGTGTTTTCTCCAGCGAAAAGATCTTCACCCCGATGATCTCGGCGATCAGCGCATTGGCGATAAAGATACCGGCCAGGATGATGAAAAGCCTGACAGGTTTGTTTTTAATAATTGCCCGGATCATAATTTAACCTGTGCGTATAAATAATTTACATAAACGATATATCCCGCTAATAACAAAAACACCAGTACATTGGCCAGGATCAGCCAGCGGGGCACGACGGATGCCGGTTTCTTCCCGGCGATCCAGGTGACCAGGTAACTGAGCAGGGTAACCGGCACAATGATCATTCCCAGGAAGAAACCGATCGTGATAACAGTCGAAACCATGTTCTCATCTTTCAGCCAGTCCCTGAATAACAGGGACAGGGAAACCAGGAAAAACAAGCCGCAGATAAAAGCCAGTCGGGATAAAAATAAAAGCCAGCGCATCAGCAATTTTCGTCTAAAATAGCATTATTTTGTCAGCTAAATATCGAAGGTGTATGAACAATCCCCTGCTGAAGAAATTGCTGCCTCATGCCATCGCCATTCTCCTGTTTCTGTTTGTTTCCGCCCTGTTCTGCAAACCGGCCCTTGAGGGCAATGTAATGAACCAGCATGACAATGTGGGCTGGAAAGGTATGGCCCAGAACGCCTTTGAATACAAGGAAAAAAACGGGCATTTCCCCCTGTGGAACCCGAATCTTTTCAGCGGGATGCCCAATTACCAGGTGGCGATGGAAGGAAAAACCATACTTCCCGATACGGTAAAAATATTTTCCCTGGGATTGCCCAAGCCCATGAATTTTTTCTTCCTGGCCTGTATTTGTTTTTATATCCTGGCCCTGGTACTCGGGGTAAGGCCGGTGGTGGGAATGCTCGGTGCCCTGGCTTATTCTTTTTCGACCTATAACCCGGTGATCGTGGCGGCCGGTCACGATACCCAGATGCTGGCCACCGGATTTATGCCCCTGCTGATGGCAGGCTTACTCAGCATTTACCATAAAAAATACTGGCTGGGCATTGCGCTTACCACTTTCGGCACTTACCAGCAGATCAGTGTGAACCACCTGCAGGTGAGTTATTATTTCTTCCTGGTCGCAGCCCTGGTAACGATCGGCTACCTGGTGAAATGGATCAAAGAAAAAGATTTCAAACATATTGGCATTGCCGGTGTAGTAACCATTCTTTCCGCCCTGATCGGGGTGGCGGGCAATGCCCTGGTATTAAAGACCACTTCGGAATACAGCAAATTCACCATGCGGGGGGGTAAGGATATCTCCATTGAAGGCGATTCGGTCAAATTGACCAAAACATCCGGGCTGGATACCGGTTACGCATTTGAATACAGTTTAGGCAAGGCAGAAGCAGTTACCCTGATCATGCCGAATGCCTTTGGGGGTTCCAGCAGCAGTATGTCCGGTGAAGGGTCAGCCGTCATCAGCAAACTGACTTCAAGAGGCATCCCTGAATCCGATGCTTTGCAGGTCAGTCAGAATATGCCCAGGTACTGGGGACAATTGTACACTTCGGGTCCCGCTTATTTAGGCGTGATCATTTGCCTGCTCGGGCTGATCGGTTTTGTGCTGGTGAAAACTCCCCTGAGATGGAGTTTACTCGCGGCCACCCTGCTGGGCATTTTTATGGCCTGGGGAAAATATTTTGCCGGTTTCAATACCTTCCTGTTTGAACAGCTTCCCTTGTACGATAAATTCCGTTCACCCGCTTTTGCACAGGTCATCCCGCAATTCGCGGTCGGGATCATGGCGGTGCTGACCCTGCAGCAGTTATTTTTCGCCGAAAGAAGCCGGGAGTTGCTGAATGCCCATTTCAAAAAGATCCTCTACAGCGTGGGTGGTTTGTTTGCGTTATTAGCTATGCTCTATATTGCCCTGGATTATACTTCTCCTTTCGACGCCCAGATCATTGCGGGTTATACGGATAAGAGCGGCTCGGATGAAATGGGGCGTTTAATCGTTTCCGGGCTGAAAGAAGACCGTAAATCCCTGTTCGGCGGACAACTGCTAAGGGCATTCGGACTGGCTTTACTGGTCCTGGGTATTATCTGGCTCTATGCAAAGAACAAGATCAATTCCCTTACCGGTGCGGTTGTCTTACTGGTGATAAGCACGATAGAAATAGCCATGGTCAGCAAGACCTATTTCAAGGATGAACTGTTTGTTTCTCCCGATGAATACGCGAATACAAATTTTGCCGCCGGTCCCATTGACCAGGAGATCCTGAAAGACAAGGATCCCGATTTCCGGGTATTGAATATGGCGGGCACCTCGTCCGGCAGCACTTTCAGTGAATCAAAGACTTCTTATTTCCATAAATCAGTAGGGGGCTATCATCCGGCCAAGCTCCGGATCTACCAGGATATTATCGAAAGATACCTGTCTGGCCGGCCTCATCCCGGGGTGATCAATATGCTGAATACAAAATACATTGTAGTGGCTGATCCGCAAACTGGCCAGCCCGGCCTGATCCGCAACCCGGATGCTTTTGGCCCCTGCTGGCTGGTGAGTAGTGTAAAAACGGTAAACAACCGGGTGGAAGCCATCAAGGCAATTGGAACGATCAGCCTGAAAGACACTGCGGTCGTTTTAAGTGAT
Organism: Bacteroidia bacterium; assembly: GCA_037447355.1. GTDB lineage: Bacteria > Bacteroidota > Bacteroidia > Chitinophagales > Chitinophagaceae > JJ008. The sequence continues at coordinate 2,969 of JBBIGW010000112.1, forward strand.
GATGCCAAAGGACTGGTACAACCGCAGCGGGATTCATTGTCCATTCTCAAAATGACGAAGTTTGACAATGACGTGATCGAATATGAAGTGAATGGTAACGGGCCGCAGTTTGCTGTATTCAGCGAGATCTATTATCCGCAGGGATGGAATGCCTATGTGGATGGAAAGAAAACGGACTATATCAATACCAACTATATTTTGCGCGGTATTTCGCTGCCGGCCGGCAAGCACCATATTAAGTTTGTATTTGAACCGGCGTCTGTGGCGCAGGGCCGTTCCATCATGTTTATCGCGTCCATCCTGATTGCCCTGTTTTTCCTGGGCGGGCTCTTTATGGCCTGGAAAGAAAGCAGAAAAACCAGTTAACCGGTATGAAAAAAATACTGGCGATAGCCCCCTACCCTTACCTGCCTTTTTTCTCGGGGGGACAGAAGTTCATCGCGCAGTTCCTGGAAAGCCTGGCGGAGGAAACAGAACTGACTGTCATCGGCGTGGAAACAAATGACCCGGCCACTGTAACCAATTACCGTTTGCTGCCCTGGTTAAAAAAAAGCTTTACCCGTTATATGGATCTGCGGCTGATCAGCCGCGTTAGCAAGGAAGTAAAGACAGGGGGATACGAGGCGGTGCTCTGGGAGCATCCCTATTTTGCCTGGCTGGCTGTCCGGGTCAGGAGAAAAACCGGGGTTCCCTTCCTGTTGCATACGCACAATATTGAACACGAGCGGTTTCGCTCCATGGGCAAGTGGTGGTGGCCCCTGCTTAAGTGGTATGAACGATGGGCCTTCCGGAAGGCGGACCGGATCTATTTTATCACTCCGGAGGATAAGGAGTTTGCCAAAACAAAATGGGCGATCCCGGAATCCCGCTGTGCCGATTTGCCATTTAGTGTAAATACCAGCGAATACCCGGCCGACAAAACCATTCACCGGTTGAAAATCGGGGACCAGCACGGGGTCGGAAAAGAAGATCTCCTGATCCTGTTTAACGGGCTGCTGAGTTATAAACCCAACCTGGATGCCCTGCTTGTGATCCTGCAAAAGGTCAATCCCTTTTTACTGGCTGCACGGGGACTGAACTATACCATCATTGTTTGCGGAAAAGCGCTCCCGGAAACCGTGGAAGAACTCAACCGGTACCGGGACAGGAATATCATCTATGCAGGGTTTGTGGATGATATCGAATCCTACTTTAAAGCCGCGGATATCTTTCTTAACCCGGTACAAAGCGGGGGCGGCATCAAGACCAAGATGGTGGAAGCGATCGCATACGGGGCAACCGTGGTGGCTACCGAAACCGGCGCCACGGGAATCAAAAGGGAGGTCTGCGGGGAAAAACTGCTGACCGTGCCCGACAACAACTGGGAGGATTTTGCAAAAGCGATCATTGATCACCGTAATACCGATGCTGTTACACCGGCCGCTTTTTATACCTATTATTACCGGCAACAGGTAGCCCGAAGAATCGCAGCCGGTCTCTGATCATCCGCCCGGTTTCATCCGGAATCCCTCTCTCAGTCCCTGCACCAGTTTTTGCTTTCTTATCTTATCAAAACCCAGCCAGAAGGCGATCCTTGATAAAAGCGTATAACCCAGGGCGAAATACCGGCGGATCCCCCTGAAATTTTTCCGGATAAAATAGATCTTATTGCGATTGGAATAATACACATAAAAAGGCGAATTGGTACCGGCCGAGGAAGACACTTTGTGGAGCACCAGCAAGGACGGGTCATAAAATAGTTTATACCCTTTCCTCGTGGCCCGCAGGACAAAATCGGTATCGTCGTAATAGGCAAAGTATTGTTCATCCATCAACCCCACATTTACAAACACTTCTTTTTTTACCAGCATAAAGCAGGTGGGTGCATAGCTGATGTATTTGGGCTGGTTATATGCAGGCCCGTCCTCCTTATTAAAACCGTAATGCACGCCCAGGGCCCTCCATTCATCCATATAGCCCCCCGCCATCCACAGTTTCTTTTCCCCATAATAATAGATCCTGGGAACAATGATGGCCTCTCCTTTCTCTTCAGCAAGTGAAACCAGCCGGCTGAACAGCTCCGCCTGTTCAAACTCAATATCATTATTGAGGAGCAGCACATGCGTGCAATCTTCTTCAAGGGAAAGGCGGATGCCGGTATTGTTGCCCGCTGCCACGCCGGTATTCCCGCCGGTCCTGATATGCCGGTATGCCGTCACCGGGTAGTGTTCCAGGCAATTCGCGATCATCTGATCCGTAGCCTCCGATTCCGAATTATCGACCAGGTATAAGATATAGTCCTTGTGCGACTGCGCGGAAATGCTTTTAAAAAAGCCCGGAAGCAGTTCATCCGAATTATATAAAACAGTTACCAATCCGATCCTGGCCATATTGCGTTATTTCATCAATCCCTTAGATTTCATTTCAGCGATAGACGCATCATAACGGCTGGCCTGCACCTGCTGACCGGTTACCCAGTCTGTAAATTGCTTCAACCCTTCCCGGAAGGATACAGCAGGTTTGAAACCGAGGAGCCGTTCAATTTTTTGCATATCGGCATAATTATGCCGGATATCCCCGAGGCGGTAATTGCCGGTTATGGTAAGCGGCACTTCCGATTTATAAAATTCTTTGAGCAGGGTGGCCACTTCCAGAACGGGAACCGCCACCCCCGTTCCGACATTAAAGACCTGCCCGTTGGCCTCTTCTTTTTCGATACCCAGGAAAGTCGCCCGGATCACATCACTGATAAAAACAAAATCGCGGCTTTCTTTACCGTCTTCAAAAATATTGATGGGTTTATTGTTCCGGATCAGGGTGGAGAATATGGACAGGATGCCGGTGTACGGATTGGTCAGTGACTGACCGGGGCCATAAACATTCTGGTAACGAAAGGCCACCGGGGCTATGCCGAGGGCCGGGCAAACGGTCATCACCAGCTGTTCCTGGTTTTGCTTGGTGATTCCATATACCGAGGACGGATGGATCTTTGATTCCTCATCGGTGGCAGCCAGTTGCAATGGCTTTGCCGTACCGGGATATGTTACTTCAAACTGACCGGCATCCATCGCGGCTGCCTTTCGGTGCTCCGGGTAAACAACGCCCAGTTCCTCCGAAATATATTTACCTTCTCCATAAATAGCGCGGGACGAAGCGATAACCAATTTGCGGACAGCCGTTTTCTTATTGGCAAGAATATCCAGCAGGAGGGCCGTGCCCCCGATATTCACTTCTGTATAATGACTGATCTGGTACATGGATTGTCCGGTACCTGTCTCCGCAGCCAGGTGCACGATCACTTCATTGTCAGCAATGGCTTTTTCCCAGTCAGCCCGGGAAGTCACTGTCCCCCTGATAAAACTGACCCTATCTTTAATAGAATTATACAAAGGAGAACTTTGTTCCGGCGCTGTTCCGTGAATTTGTTCAGATAAATTATCGAGTACAGTTACCCGGATCCCCTTCCCGGCCAGGTACAGGGCCAGACCCGATCCGATAAATCCGGCCCCGCCGGTGATCAATATTTTTGAGTAGCTCATGGTTTCAGTTTTCAGCTAAAATTGCCCGCTGCATCCGTTTTTCTCCATTCCTTTTTATCGTGATCATATCGTTTAATGATAATAGCAGGCGCACCGGCGGCCACGCAGTAATCCGGGATATCACGGGTCACCACGCTGTTGGCGCCGATCACGCTGTTTATCCCGACGGAAGCCCCCACTACACAAACATTCTCTCCCAGCCAGGCCCCGTCTTTGATTATAACGGGAGCTAATTGTTCCACCGGCTGATCAATGACCGCTACACGGATATCCTTATACCCATGCAGGTTATCGCTCAGGTAAACTTTATCCGCGATCAGCACTTTTTTCCCGATCTCGATCCGGGAAGTAGCATAAAAATGGCAGAAGCGGCCCACATAAGTGCCCTCCCCGATACGGAGACTGCATTGGGCATCCCCGGTCAGGGGCAGGCAGGCCAGCCATCCGCGGCTGTTGATATAGGCCCTTGCGCCGATATGGATATTCTTTGCCCCTTCCAGCTTGGTCTGCAGGAGCCGGGCACGGGTCCCCAGGCTGCCCAGTTGCCCTTTGTACAACGGGTACCTGAACAGGTAATAAAACACTAATTGGAGCTTCCTGAACATGTAAAATCGTGTTGAGGCCGGCCCTTTACGGCCCGGGGAATGTGGCAGGCAAGGTAATACATTTTGGTTAATCGCCTGGACGGTTTCCTCCCAGTTAACCCGTAAAATAGTTACATTTGAGCCCGCCGGAAAACCGGTATGAAAGATGAATATTCTGGAGCGTTTATACATTGCGGTTTTTAAGGAAAAGGCCAAAAGAAAACTCTTTACCCGGGGACTTGCCCGGGTCAGCCCGCCCAACCTGGAACCGGTGTTGCGGGAAGATGCTGTACACTTTAAACATTTCGGCCTGATCGGGGATATCATTTATGCCATTCCGGCCATGAAAGTCCTGGCGGGGGGCCGGAAGATCCACCTGCACCTGCAGATCAACCAGAAGACCCTGTATAAAAAAAGCATGAAGCATCCCAACGAAGGGAAGATCCTGACAGAAAAAAGTGTCGCGATGCTGGCCCCCCTCCTGTTATCCCAGCCGGAGTTTGCAGTATGTGATATACTAGCTGACCAGCCCGTTGATTATGACCTGGACGAATTCCGCAACTATCCCTTTGATTACAACACGAATCATATCTGCCGCTGGTATTTTCATATGTACGGGATTACGGCCGACCTGGGTCAGCCCTGGCTGAAAGTGAACCCGGACCCCGCCGTTAAAGACGAAATCGTCATTGCCCGCAGCTTTCGCTACCGGGCACCGGGAATCAGCTATAATTTTCTGCGGACTTACCCAACTATCACGTTTGTAGGACTGAGAGAGGAATACGAAGACATGAAACAGGCGATCCCAGGGCTGAAATACCGGGCCGTCAATGATTTCCTGGAATTCGCGCAGCTCATTGCCGGCTGTAAATTCTTTATCGGCAACCAGTCCTTCCCCTTTGCCGTGGCCGAGGGACTTAAGGTAAAAAGGGTGCTGGAACTCTGTTTCGAGTGTCCCAATGTGATCCCGGAAGGGAAGGATGCCTATGATTTCTGTTACCAGCCGCAGTTTGAGAAGATAGTTCGGCAGTTGTATTCAACCTCCTGATCTCACACAAACTTTTTCTCAATACTCAGAAAGTTTTCCGCTAACTGATCGTCCTGGTCATGAAACAAGCAAATGTCATAATACCCGATCAGGTTCTTTGCTGAAGAGGCATATTCGTGCAGGTAAGTCACTACTTCCTTATTCTTTACAGAAGACGCCAGCATCAGTGTTCCTTTATGATCGAAGAAGATGATCTTGTTATACCCCATCTCCGCAAATGAAAGTATAGTTGAGAGCCCTTCTTCATGGATAGAAATCATGTTTTGCCGGTTGTACTCAAGGAAAACAACCGGTTTATGCTTCCTGATACTATTTCCGGCCCCTCGTAATACGATTGTATCAAATCCTTCCACATCCACTTTTAACAACTTGAGCTCGCGGTTATCAAATCCCCCCTCACTGATTACTTCATCCAGTGTCCTGAAAGCAACCTGTTGACCGCCTTTGTCATCGGGGATAATGGTGGCGTTCCAGCCGCTTTTCTCAAAATTCACCTGAAGGTCCTGCGATTTCTCCCCCAGGAATGTCTTTACAATGGAAACCCCGGTAAACTGCTTGCTGTTTTTCTCCAGGTAGGAATACGTTATCTCATCCCCTTCCACCCCAATTACCGGCACATCCACTTCTGTTTTTACCACCGCAATGGTATCGCCGACATTGGCTCCAACATCAATCACGCTCATCCCGGGATATTTTACGGCAATGGTTTTGGCCAGCCTGCCGAATGAAGCGTTCAGGTCCGGATAGAGCCTGTAATTAACTGCCTGGATATTATACCCGGGCATAAGTACCCGGAATTTCCCCACGTTTATCAGGACATCTTTCCGCGTTTGGGGGATGTAGGGAATACCTGTTTTGACGATATCATAACCAAACCGTTTTAATAAATTTCTGATTAGTTTCTTCATTTTCTATCATTTTTGATCCATATACCAGGCCGGCAAAATAGATTTCCTTTGCTTTTGTATATTTGGCGATTATATAAATTTACCGAATGGGATTCTCCTTAACCGGCACTATCAGGAACCTGCTGACCCGCACATTATTCCCTCATGTAAGGAGAAGCTATTCTCAAAGTGGCGAAGATATAATTATTAGTGATTTATTCAACCGCCTCCGGATAAAGCCACCTTCTTACCTTGATATCGGTGCCAATGACCCGGTTTCCCTGAACAACACCTACCGGCTTTACCAGCGGGGCGGCAGGGGTGTTTGCGTGGAGCCGAATCCCATCCTTTGTAATAAAATACGCCGGAAAAGAAAAAGGGATACTTGTCTGAATGCCGGGGTGGCCTTTGATGAAAAAAGGGAGGCAGATTTTTATGTATTTTCTCAAGAGTTCAGTGGGTTGAATACCTTTTCAAAAGAGGAAGCCAACTTTTGGGAACAGGAAGGCAACGAAGAGATTGGAAAGCATAAGGTGGAAAAAGTGGTAAAAATGCCTTTACTGAATATCAACGAACTGATGGCTCAATATTTCAAGCCGCATCCCAACCTGGTTTCTATTGATGTCGAGGGGTTTGATTTCCAGATTTTAAAGGGCATCGATTTCAATCGATTCAAACCGGATGTATTTTGTATCGAAACGCTGGGATTTGCAGAAGACAACAGGGAGATCAAGAAAAAGGATATCATCCGTTTTTTTCTCGATAAGGAATATTTCGTATACGCCGATACCTATATCAATACCATTTTTTGCAGGAAGGATAGTTATACTATTTTAATTCAAGACTAGATATCTTTAATCACTTCCAGGAACCGGCGCATCCCTTCTTCTTTTCGTTCATCCAGCAGGTAACTCAGGTGAAGGGTATAATATTTTCTCAGGTCATATAGCGGGAAAGGATTGGCAGCGACAATTTCATCAAGATGCTGTAATCCCAGGGCATTGGCCTCACTGAAAAGTCTTACAAAATCTCCCGGCAACGGACGGGTACTCACCCAGGCGGCAAATACAAAAGGCAATCCCGTGATCTTTTTCCATTCGGATCCGAGGTCATAAATAAATGTCGATATTTTCCGTTGTTCCAGGGCCCGGTCACCAATGACCAGTCCGGCGCTTGTCCCCTTTATCTCCTGCCGGTAATCCTCTCCCCTGGCATGGATGAGCTCCGGTCTTATTCCCCAATACTCTTTCATCAGGAAAAGCAGCAGGGCCACCGAGGTACGGCTCTGGTAATCCAGGTACACTTTTTCAATTTCCTGCATCGGCACTTCGCTGAAAAGCGCGACCGAAGCGATTTCCCCCTCCGTACCGATGCAATAATCACCCACAATATGGTATTCCGGCAATTCCGGGATCGCGGCCACCGGGATCAGTCCCAGGTCGATCTCCCCGCTGATCAGCATCCGGGCTATATTGGATGGATAATCACCTGTCAGTTCAATCTGGTCCGCCAGTGGGGGCTTTTCCAGACCATAGATCAGGGGTTTTGTGTTGAGGTAGTTGACAATGCCTGTGCGAATCTTCTCCAATTGGTTTACTTTTGCGTTACAAAGGTAATGGAACAGGATCTTCTATAAATATCCCACATGGAACTTACACCGCTCACCGCGATTTCCGCCATAGATGGCCGCTACCGCAAACAGGTACAGCACCTGGATGAATTTTTTTCTGAATACGGGCTGATGAAATACCGGGTCCTGGTGGAAATCAGGTACCTCCTGTTCCTGGAAGAAAAAAAATTCTTCAAACTGACGGGCAAGGCGATCAAACACCTGGAGAAACTGGCGGAAAATTTCGGCCCGGAAGACGCGCAGGAGATCAAACAAATCGAGTTTACCACCAATCACGATGTGAAGGCGGTGGAATATTTCCTGAAGAATGAGCTGGAAAAATGCGGGGCGGCGGACGCAAAGGAATGGGTGCATTTCGGGCTCACTTCCCAGGATATTAATAACACGGCTATCCCCCTGTCCTGGAAACATGCCGTCGAATACGAATACCTCCCGGCCCTGCTAAACCTGAATACCGAACTGAAATTAATGGCCGATGCGTGGAAGGATATTCCCCTGCTGGCGCATACACACGGGCAACCGGCCAGTCCCACGAGACTGGGAAAGGAAATCATGGTATTTGTGGAAAGGATCCAGAACCAGGTGGAACAATTCATCGGCATACCCTTTTCCGGGAAATTCGGCGGCGCCACCGGCAATTTCAATGCCCATCATATCGCATTTCCCAAAACTGACTGGATCAAATCCGGCAACGAGTTCCTGCAGGAACTGGGACTCAACCGGCAGCAGTTCACCACCCAGATCGAACATTACGACAGCCTGGCTGCTCATTTCGACTGTATGAAGCGGATCAATACGATCCTGATCGATTTTTGCCGGGATGCCTGGACCTATGTATCCATGGAATATTTCCGCCAGAAAACAATAAAAGGAGAAGTCGGCTCTTCCGCCATGCCTCACAAAGTAAATCCCATTGATTTTGAAAACGCCGAAGGCAACCTGGGACTGGCTAATGTCATCCTGGAGCACTTGTCGGCCAAACTCCCGGTATCCAGGCTGCAGCGCGACCTGACAGATTCCACCGTATTACGGAATATCGGGGTGCCCTTTGCACATACCCTGATCGCCTTCCGTTCCATTGAAAAAGGATTGAGTAAATTAGTGGTCAATGACGCAAAGATCTACGAAGACCTGGACAATAACTGGGCGGTGGTGGCCGAGGCCATACAGACTGTTTTACGCAGGGAGAAATACCCGAATCCCTATGAGGCATTAAAAGAACTGACCCGGGGAAACAATAAGATCGACAAAAAAACGATCCACGGATTTATTGACGGGCTGAAAGTGAGTGAGAGCCTGAAGAAAGAACTGAAAAAAATCAGCCCGCATAATTATACGGGGATCAGCCCTTTTAAGTAAATTCAACACCAAATTAGTTTATTTGATAGATGAGAATCGCTGGGGCGAAATGGTTTTTCATACAACTGATCCCGGTAATTGCTGGAATGGCTATCACAAGGGTGTGATACAGGATCCAGCTGTATTTGTGGTAAAAGCAAAAACAATTTGCGGGGAGGCCTTCCGCAAAGGAACATTTGCATTAATCAGGTAAATCTTTTCTATGCGATTCTGCGCATATAGCTTCCTGTCATTTATTTCAATTTCAACCCTTTCACCCCTGTTTAGCCAAAGCGGGCCGAACCTTATTAATAATGGTAATTTGAGTCAGGGAAAA
>JBBIGW010000113.1:0-12246 GCA_037447355.1 Bacteroidia bacterium
TTTGAAGCTCTTGACCAGATTATCGCCGCGCTGAAAATATTGGAGAATGATGAATCCTTACTGATCCAGTCCGGCAAACCCGTGGGCATCCTTAAAACGCATAAAGATGCTCCCCGCGTGCTGATCTGCAATTCGCAACTGGTGCCCAACTGGGCCAACTGGAAACATTTTACCGAACTGGAACAAAAGGGCCTGATGATGTATGGCCAGATGACGGCGGGTTCCTGGATCTATATTGGTTCACAAGGGATTGTGCAAGGCACATACGAAACCTACGCAGCAATAGCAGATAAACATTTTCCCGAACAATCGGGGTCTTCCCAGAACCCCCCTTTGGGGGGCAGGGGAGCCAATATCGGCGGCAGTTTGAAAGGCACCCTGAATGTTACAGCCGGTCTAGGTGGAATGGGTGGTGCCCAGCCCCTGGCCATTACCATGAATGAGGGAGTGGCCCTGGTGGCCGAAGTGGAAGAATGGCGGATCGACAAGCGGCTCGAAACAAACTACCTCGATGAAAAGCATACAAATATTGATGAGGCCATCAATGCAGCAATCCATTACCGGAAAGAAGGGGAGCCCCGGAGCATTGGGGTATTGTGCAACGCGGTGGACCTGCTGGACCGCCTGATCCAGCGGGATATTGTTCCCGATACGCTCACGGACCAGACCAGCGCTCATGACCCGCTGGTCGGTTATATACCGCATACGCTGACCAATGCACAGGCCAATGTGCTCCGCGAGCAGAACCCGGAGGAATATATCCGCCGCAGTTATGAGAGCATGCACCTGCATGTGCAACTGATGCTGCAGCTGATGGACAAAGGCGCCATCACATTCGATTACGGAAATAATATCCGGGCAAGGGCGAAGGAGTACGAGGATCAGCATCCGGAATCCAGCATCCAGAACCTTAAGACAAAGGGCCGTTGTTTCGATTTTCCCGGCTTCGTACCTGCCTATATCCGGCCTTTATTCTGCGAGGGAAAGGGACCTTTTCGCTGGGCCGCATTGAGCGGAGACCCGGCTGATATCGCGGTAACCGATGAACTTATCCTGAATATGTTTCCCGAAAATAAAGGACTGATCCGCTGGATGAATATGGCCAAAGAAAAAATTGCCTTCCAGGGATTACCGGCCCGTATTTGCTGGCTGGGACAGGGTGAAAGAGAAAAAGCCGGTCTTGCTTTTAATGAGCTGGTACGTACCGGCAAGGTGAAAGCCCCGATCGTGATCGGCCGCGACCACCTGGATACCGGTTCCGTCGCTTCACCCAACCGGGAGACCGAGGCGATGCTCGATGGTTCGGATGCTGTGGCCGACTGGCCCATCCTGAATGCCCTGGTCAATACGGCCGGCGGGGCCAGTTGGGTTTCCTTACACCATGGCGGGGGAGTAGGGATGGGCTATTCCATCCATGCCGGTATGGTGATCGTGGCCGATGGAACGGCTGATGCGGAAGCGAGGCTGAAAAGAGTATTGCGCAATGACCCGGGGATGGGAGTGATACGGCATGCGGATGCGGGTTACGAAGTAGCTGTCCGGACTGCAAAGGAGCATAAGCTTGACTTGAACGAAAAGCTTAAATAAGTACGAAGTACGATAGGCATGCCGTAAAACGAGTAGTGGCCGTTTTAGTAGAATCAACCTCTAAGGAGGTGTATTGACTGCCGACTACTAACTCCCGACTGCCGACTGATTTCAGGGCTGTTTCCTGACAACCGGCAACTGTCAACTGACATCTGACAACTGACTGTATGAGTATCAAAAACAAAGGCAAAGCCCACTCTGATGTCCGTTCACTCGAGATTGATGTGGAGAAATTACTCACTCCCGACCGGCAGTTTATTGTGGGCGAATACAAGCTGATGAACTATTTCATGGCGCTTTTTTTCCTCGCCCTCTTCGGCGTGGGACTCTATGATGCCATTGCGCGCAATTTCCGGAATATCGACTACCAGAGCTATGTGCTGGCCCTGGCCATCATTCCCTTTCTATTTGTTATTCGCAGGCTACGTTCGGGGAAAGTCTATATCCGGATCAACAGCAAAGGCATTTACCAGGACGAGCGGCTGGTAACTCCCTGGTCCGGCCTGCTCAATGCCGCGCTGACCCAGGAAGAAAAGAAAAGGATGATTGAAATGGGCGATAAATTCATCCTGCAGCTGGACTACCGGAAACCCGGCGAAACGAAATCCTTCCGGCGGAAGATACCACTCACCAATACCCAGAATAAATCGGAGGAGGAAGTGCTGGCGGCGGTGAAGTATTTTTGGGCATCCTATAACAGGAATGCCGGCAGTTAATACCAGGAGGCCTATTTCATTTTTTACTGTTGGAGCCCGGCCTTTTCTAATTTCCTATTATTGCGTTTCTTTTTTCAAAATCATACAATGGTGAATTTCAATACAGGCCTTATTGACAGGATAGCGGTGCATGTGGTGGGTAATAAAATAAGCGACGCAAAAGCGGAGCTGACCGATCACCCGGTACTGCTCAGGGATGAGTGGGCGGATGTTTTAAAAACATACTTCACCAATCCCTTCCTCAAACCCGCCGGCTTTGAACGATTTCATCACCCTTCCAGCCTGGAATATAATACCTGCTATGGTATCGTGAGCAAGCTCTTTGCCGGGGAAATGGATTTTCATGCGGGGAGTATTGAACTGGCGAATTGGTTGTTCGAGCAGTCCAACAGCCATTTTATCAAGAAGGGGGAATTCTTCGTGGCCTGTTTTAAAGACGTGATCCTGGAAGGGGAGAATGTGGATTGTATCGGCCTCTTTAAATCAGAGACCAAGGATAAGTTCATCAAAGTGGATACCAGCGGCAAGGAATTGTCGGTGCAGGTGGAGGAGGGGATGTATATCAATAAGCTCGACAAGGGGGCATTGATCTTTAATACGCAGCAGGAAGATGGTTACCGCGTACTGAGTATTGATAACACCAACAAAGGCTCCGAAGCCCGGTACTGGGTCAATGATTTCCTGGGACTGCAGCCGGCCGCAGACGATTTTCACAATACAGGTACCGTAATGGATATGGCCCGGCTTTTCATTACCAAAACCCTGCCGGATGAATTTGAAGTGAGTAAAGTAAACAAGGCTGATTACCTCAACCGCTCGGTGGAATACTTCAAGACCCAGGACCAATACAGGGAAGAAGAATTTGTACAGGAAGTTTTTCGTCACCCCGAAGTGGTGGAATCCTTTGACCGCTTCCGCGATCAGTATGTAAAGGAAAATGATATTACCCTTGGCCAGGAGTTCGATATTTCCCGCAATGCCGTTAAGAAAAAATATGCAGGCATGCGCAGTGTCCTCAAACTCGACAAGAACTTCCATGTCTATATTCACGGTGATACCCGTCTGATCGAGAACGGGTATGATGAGGCTTCGGGGAAGAAGTTTTATAAGTTGTATTATGATACGGAGCTGTAGATAAGTTGACAGTTGTCAGGGATTCCTTATCAGCCTTTCAACTTTTCATCCTTTCAACCTACTGTTTACTCAGCATCACACTGTACCGCTTATTCACCTTCCTGGCCGTTCCCCCTGAATTTACCACGGGGCTCAGTTGAGGTGTATCGATCCCCAGTCTTTCCTTTAATTGTTCCTGGAGATAACTGCTTTCTGGACTGATGAAGATATTGCCGATGGTAACGGAGCCATCGGTATTGATGCTGTAGTCGATAAGAATCGAGTAATCCCCTTTTTTGATTTTTTTGGAGCCCAGTACTTCGGCTTTGATACTGCCGATCACGGTGTCCACAAATTCCTTCCAGCGTTTGTTATTGTCTTTCGTGACGGCTACCGGTTCAGCCGGGGCCACGGGGGCCGTTTCTGCCGAAATACCGGTTAGGGTGTCCGGGGTCATCCCTGTTTTCTTTATCACGGAATCCTGCGGGGCTGCGGGTACGGGTTTTTCAGCCGGGACCGGTTTCTTCGTGCTGGTATCATTCTTATTTTTCAGGTCATCTCCCTTGCGGACCACCGTATTGGAATCGGTTTTCATTTTTCCGCTGTAGAGCAGGTCTTTGAGCGACTGGGCGTCGGTGTTCAGGCTTAGAAAGGCCAGCAGGATCAGGATGGTTATTTTCATGGTCATTTTATTTAGCACGATACCTGTTTGGGGTAACCCTAAGTTAGGATTTTAACTGTTACTAACTTCCTAATATGCGGTTTGCTCTTTTGTTTGGAAGAAACCCGGACGGATCGCTGAACTAATAAGAACCTGTTTTCCAGATGGGCTCTGCCGGTGGCATCCGGTCCCTGCAGTCAACCAGGAGACCCGGGGCCTGGTTAATGCTTATTTTTTGATAAGGACCGGTGAGGACTTCCTGCATACTGGTAGCGCGGATCCATTGGTAGATCCGGGAGGGTTCGTAAGTGGAATAAAGCCGCCCGGAGGAATCAGCAGCGGGCAGCCAGTGCCTGGCCAGGAAAATTTTTACAACCTGTACATAACGGTAAACAGAATGATGACCGCCAATCAAACCGGAAGGAATATTGACTTCTATCTTCCAAAGGCTGTCCGGCAGGATGTTCAGCAAGCCGCCCACTTCCAGGAAACTAACCGCGAATGCGGAGCAACCGGCGCCCAGCCCTTCCCGGGGTTTATTTGCCCCATTGTAATTCCTGTAGTATTCTCGTTGTTTATATTCTTCATAGTATTGCCAGAGCCTGTCAAATAACGGCTGGCTGACCCGGTAACGGATAAATGCAATTTCTCCCGTACGGGTTCGTTCCTGCACCTGCGGCAGGTTAATATCCGTTTCTTCCAGTATGCCGAAGATATCACTGAAAAGAATACCCAGCCCATATCCCCTTCGCAGCACATTTTGGGTCATCCCGGAATGACTGGCTGAGCTAACGCTGGCCAATACATGGCGGGTACTGTCCTTCAGTTCCACGATGACATGCCCGATGGAATGTTTGTATTTGCCATAACGTGATGCAGATAAAAAATTGGTTAGGTAGCTGCGGACGAGTTTTCCGGGAGATTGCCAGTTTATCCCTTTCGGAGAAGGAATCGCGTACAGGGTCAGTTCCTGGGCGGGGGTTTGTACAGGTCCGCTGACACTGATCAGCAGCAGGAAAGCAGGGGAGAGAAGGCGGCTGTATGACAGGCCGGCTGGCATATGGTAAAGTTAGTCAGTACTGCCCATTATAATTGATTTTCCCCGGTAGCAACCGTTCACAAAAACCAGGAACAGGGGATAGATCAATTCTTCCGGCGTTTTTTTGACCGGCAAAAATCATAGGCAGACCCCCGCGAATTGAATAGATTTACTTTGTAAACGCTTTTTTATGAAAACACAGGATAAAACAATCGTTCTGCATGTCTACAACGATATGACAGAAGCAAAAATGATACAGGACCGGTTGGCGGAAAACGGGATCGAGTCATTCCTGAATGATGAGAATGTATTGGGTCTGGACCCGGTGGGAGGGGTAGAACTCAGGCTATTTGAAAAAGATAAAGAGGCGGCCGAAAAAATTATCGGGGCAAAAGGCTGATACCATTTAATCATAAACACAGCCTGCGGGGGTACTATACCAGCAGGGGGACGATTGCGTCAAAGTTCACTGTGGATTCATCCAGCGAACGGATATAACGGTTGTGCAGGACGGTGCCGAGTTTCCTGAAATCAAATTTTTCGGTGAATTTGGAGTAGGTATTCCTGACCATCCGGGCCACTTCCGCCTTATCCACCACATCTTCAAAATCGATAACATAAGAATCCTCCCCGGTATAATCCAGGATGGTTTCATTTTCAAAAACAAAAACAGTGCGGAAGCGAAAGGCCACTCCCTTTTTGATACTGTTTCTTTTCTTCATTACATCAATGGAGATATAATTTTCAAGGAGATCGTCTTTCCCCAGCGGTTTTGCCGGTTCCCTGTACTCCCAGTTGACGATTACCAGTTCGGTTTGCTCAATCAAGGCCGCCGATTTTTGTTTTTCTGTTTCTAAAGATGCTCCCGGCTAAGATAACACAAAGGGTTCATTTTCCCTATTGTGCCGGGTTTTTCGTTGGTTGAAATTAAGCCGAAATTCATCCTGCTTTCCTTTCGGGCATAATCTATCTTTGTATCATTAATTCCTGATATATGCGTAGTTCTTCTGTGTTGTTCAAACTGCTGCCATTTTTTTTATTGTTGCTTCTTGTTTCCTGGAGCGGAAATAATAAAGGAAAACAAATGATCTTCCAGCTGACGGTTTACCAGTACAGCAGCCCGGAGCAGGAAAAGCTGCTGGACCAATACCTGCAGCAGGCACTGATCCCGGCCCTGCACAAACTGAAAATTGAACAGGTGGGGGTATTTAAGGCGATCGCCAATGATACGGCCTTCGTAAAAAAGATATATGTGCTGTTGCCTGGGTCATCCATAGACGAACTGGCCGGGCTGGGGAATAAACTTGCCGGCGATGCGGATTACCTTCGACAAGGATCTGCTTACCTCAATGCTGCCTATACAACGCCACCCTATACCCGGATGGAGCTGCTCTACCTCAAAGCCTTTCCCCTGGCTCCGTCTCTCCAGCTACCGGATCTGAAAGCCCCCAAAGCGGAAAGAGTGTATGAACTGCGCAGCTATGAAAGTGCGACGGAAGCCATTTTCAGGAACAAAGTGACGATGTTTAATGAAGGGGATGAGATCGGGATATTTAAAAAACTTCGTTTCAACGCTATTTTCTACAGTGAAGTGCTGGCCGGGAGCAAAATGCCCAACCTCATGTACATGCTGGGATTTGAGAATATGGATGACCGCAACGCTCACTGGAAAAATTTTGTAAGCGATACAGCCTGGAAAACATTGTCCGGCAAGGCCGAATACCAGCACAATATTTCACATATTGATGTTATGTTTTTTCATCCTGCTGACTATTCTGATTATTAACGGTAACCCTGCATTTATTTCTTACTGATTTTATACAGGCTGCCTGCATCCGTGACCGCATACAATGCCCCGTTGTAATAAGCCAGATCCCGGAACCGTTCATTTTTATCTGCCAGCAGGCGTTCTTCTCCGGTTACTTTATTGTTCACGATCACCAACCGGGCAATATGCTGGCCGCTGAGTCCGCCGATAAAGAGATTATTTTCCCATTCGGGTATGTCCTTGCCATTGTAAAAAGTCATCCCGCTGGGGGAGAGGGTGGGATCCCAATAATAGACAGGTTGTTCCATCCCTGCCTTTTGCTGAAGGGATTCCCCGATCTCTTCCCCGCTGTATTCAATACCATAGGTAATCACCGGCCAGCCGTAATTTTTTCCCGGCTTGATAATATTGAGCTCATCACCCCCGCGGGGGCCGAATTCGGCTTCCCAGAGCTCACCGGTGACCGGGTGGAAATCGAGGCTTTGCGAGTTGCGGATTCCGTACGCATAGATCTCCGGCATAGCGCCCTCCTGGTTGAGAAAAGGATTTCCGGGTGCGGGCTTGCCCTCTTTGGTGATCCGGAAAATTTTACCCAAACCCGAACTGAGTAATTGTGCTTGTGCCCTTCCTTCAAGGATGGAGCGCTCGCCGGTAGTGACAAACAGGTAGCCGTCTTTGTCGAATAAAAGCCGGGAGCCAAAATGCAGCACACTTTCCAGGGCGGGGGTGGCCCGGAATATTATAACAGGATTTTCAACCGTACCGGTTGCTTCATTGAGCCGGCCCTTCGCCACTGCCGTCAGGTTGCCGTTGCCATTGGGTTCGGAAAAAGACCAGTAAATGATTTTGTTGGTACTGAAACCGGGATCAGGCGCCACATCCAGCAAACCGCCCTGCCCGTTCTCATCTACCTGCGGGAAACCGGTGATTTTTTTTACCAGTGCGCCGCCTGTTGTATGCAATTGCATATAACCGCTTTTGAAAGTGATCAGCAATTGCCCGTCCGGCAATGGCAC
The DNA here is from genome assembly GCA_037447355.1 of Bacteroidia bacterium. Lineage (GTDB taxonomy): Bacteria > Bacteroidota > Bacteroidia > Chitinophagales > Chitinophagaceae > JJ008. Next base: position 7,901 of record JBBIGW010000113.1, read on the forward strand.
AATCGCCCAGGGCCGGTCGAGTTTGTCCGTGAGCTTCTCGACTTTATACGGGGTGACGGTCCGCACCCCGCTGATCCGGGTCTGGCCCGCAAAAGCAGGCGCGTATCTGGCATTCGGTTTCCTGGTTTCTACAGGAGGCAACTGGCCTTTTTCCGTATTTTTTTGTGCGGTGGATGCCGTATTATTCTTGCAGCTGAACAGCAGGAACAGGAACCCGGCCAGTACGAGCATATGGGTATTGCATTGTTTCATGATGGTGATTGTTTACATTTAAAACTACAGAACTTCTCTAAAACAAGGAGATAGGAAGATTGTTTGCCAGGGCGGATTTAACAGGGAGGACTTCGTTAAAACATGGCAACTGCCAATATCAGAAAAAAAACATAAGGAACTAAGTTGACGGCAGGCCGAAATGTATCTGTTATGCAGCTAATAATTGGGAAAACAATACCCGGTTTTATTCTGTTCCCGGACCAAGAAAAAAACGGCGGGAAGAAAGTGATTCCGTATTTTTTCGGTGAATCTTACCTTTGTTGCAGGAACAGTTTTATTTAAGTTCGCCAAATGAATTATTTTATGAAAACCCGTTTATCCCGGTTCCTGCTTTGCCTGCTGCTGCTTTCGTGGATAACCAGCCATGCCGGTGAGGAAAAAAAGAAAGATACAGTTCTGACCGGCATCTATATCACGAGCATCCATGATATCGATTTCAAACAAAAGGAATATACTATCACGTTCTGGCTCTGGCTGAAATACACCAACAAAGATTTTGACTTTGTCAATAACCTGGAAGTACCGCAGGCCAAAACAGTGGAGAAATCTTTTTCCACAATCGATACAAGCGGCGGCCGGGTGTACCTGCAGATGAAACTGCAGTGCGTGATGAAGGACTCCTGGCGGATTGGCAATTTCCCCTTTGATGAACAAAAACTGCGCCTGTCAATTGAAAATTCGCAGTTCGATGCTGACGAACTTGTTTTTTTGCCAGATACAGTGGGCAAGCATTATGACAGCCGCTTTGCATTAAGGGGCTGGAGTATTGACAGCTGTATCATCAGCTCCGGGAGCAAGGTCTACGAAACTGCTTTCGGGGATGAAGGAGCGGAATCGCCGCGTTCTGAGTACAGCGCCTTCCGGGTCCGCCTGTCTATTACACGGGATGCGGGGGGCTTATTCTGGAAAATGTTCCTCGGGATGTATATCGCCTTCCTGATCTCCTATATCGGCTTCTATATTCATGCCGACAGTATGGATTCCCGTTTTGGTTTGAGTGTGGGCGCCATTTTCGCGGTGATTGGTAATAAATACATCATTGATTCCTCCCTGCCGGAATCGGCTTCTTTTACCCTGGTGGATATGCTCCACGGGATCACCCTGTTCTTCATTATGGCGATTATCGGGGCGAATGCTTATTCCCTGAAACAGGTAAAAAGGGACCGGATTGATCATGCCCGGAAATTCGATAACCGGGTGGGGCTCCTGGTTCTTGTGATTTACGTTTCAGCTAATGCATGGTTTATCTGGAAAGCCAGACACGCGGCCTGACGGTTATAAGCCGCTGAAGACAGGAATTGGTCTCGAAATACACAAAGGCATTAAAAATAAACTTACGGTTTTTTTTAACAGCAGGGTAGTGCATTTTACCAGTAAAAAAACGGCCTGCCCGGTTGTGAACCAGGACAAGCCTATTTTTATCGGTTGTACAGAGTAATTTCCTGTTCAGCGCTTAATGGTGCTGCATTTTCTTTGCAAAACTCCGGACATAGTTCACAATATCCCCGGGAATCCTTGTTTTCCCAAAACTGCCATCCAGTGCATCCTGGTTACCGGGTATCCTTTTCATAAAACCAGGCATTTCGCGGTGCCCGGAATAAATTTTATACAGCAGGGCGCCGTCGGTTTGCTGCTGGAATATATCCTGTGTAAAATCTGTAGGAACATTATTTAATTTATGGGCCCTCTTTCCGGATCCCTTGCCGTCATTCCCATGGCAGGATAAACAGAAATAGTCATACAATTCTTTACCCGAAGCGATCGAAGCCTCATCAGCGGGTACCGGGTTCTTCAGTTTCTCATATTTTTCCGGAACCTTCCAGGGGTCTTCCTGGTAGGAAATAAATGCAAATGCGGCTGTAACAAGTAATATAATGCCGGCCAGTAAGAATAGCTTTTTCATGTTAATGTGTTTGAGAGATCATCAATTAAATTTCATCTCTTAAATGTAATTTCATTTAACTGAGTATAACAATGATAGGGGTCATTTGCAGCTATGCGTTTACTCAACCGGCCGCTGACGGCCAGTTATAAAATAATAACTACAGTATCTCAAAAGGAAAATGCAGTATCGCTGTTGACAAATCTGTGACGGTATTATTTCAGAAGCGGATCACCGTCGGCATTTTGTTTTCCTGGCAGTGTCCTTCGGGGTATTGGTTGCTTCGGAAAGTTTCCTTCAGCTCCCACTTCAAGGGGGACATTCCTGCTCCAGGATAATAATATGCGGTACAATGCTCATCCGGGACTTCCATCCAATAGATTATAAACATGCCGGTACAAATCCAGGAACAGGATCACCGGTTGGTGATCCTGTTGAATGAAAAATGGATCATAATTTTATAAACTCCACCCGGCGGTTAAGAGCCTTTTTCGACGGGCTGTCATTGGCAGCAACCGGCTGGCTCTCTCCCAGTCCATCGGTTTCCATCCTCGATGCATCAATGCCGAAGGAATTTACCAGTTCTTTTTTAACTGAAGCAGCCCGGCGTTTGGACAGGTCGAGATTAGAAGCGTCCGCTCCATCCGCATCGGTATGTCCGATTATTTTAATCTTCACTTCCGGATTTTCGGTAAGGATGGTGGCGATTTCTTTTAATGAGCCATAGGACTGCGGTTTCACCACATCCTTATTTACGTCAAAATAAATACCATAGCTCACGATCTTTCCTTCGGTCATCAGCTTATTCCGCATATCGGGCGCCCCGATAGCAACCCGGACATTACCGACCATGGCCGCCCCGTCTTCAAAGCGGATCCGGTCCATTTTTACACTGGTCAGCGGGAAAGCTCTTGGCAGATCAAAAAGCTTGTTTTCATCCACATAAAGACGAACCCTTGATTTTTGCACCCAGACCGCAATATGGTATTTCTGGTCTTCTTTCTGGAAAAACTGGCGGTCGTCTTTAAAACCGGTCTGTCCGAGCCCCTGGCCTTCGTCTCCGTTGATATAGACCCTGTAGTTCGGCCGGCCAAAATATTCCACTCCGAAACTGAAGCCGGCCTTGCCCGGTACAGCCCCTCCATCCCAGGATTTGGCATTGATGCTTTGCATCAGCCTGAATCGATAACCCTGCATGCGGCCTTCTTCTCCTTTAACAGGTATAATATCAAATTCCATCGTATAGTTTTCGGGCAGGTTCAGTAACTGATCGGTCCAGATGGAGTTCCGGGTTGAAAAATTCATCCACTTCCCGGGAAACAGGTTGGTGGTAACCACTTCGGCAGACCCGTTGGTATTCCACAAGGCGGGGAAATCACCCACATTGTCCTGGCTGAAATCATCAAAGAAGATCACTTTTTCGCCGGGAATAAAATCATATTTTGAATAGGCCTGCAGGGTGGGGGTGGTATCCTTTTGTTCGGTCATCCCGGTATTTACCGGGTTTTCAGCAGGCAGTTCTTGCGGAACTTCCTTTTTTACTTCTTTTGTTTCTTCTTTGGGTTTTTCCTTTTTATCGAATATACTGTCAACAGCCTGGTCGGTTTTTTTCTCAATGACCCGGTTGGCCTTCCGTTCCAGTAATTTTTTAGGATTCAGTATCTGGGCATTCAGGTCGACTGAAGAAAAAAACAGGATCGCCGCAAAGCAGTATAGTGCAGGTGTTTTCATAACACAGTATTTTTCAAAAGGTAGGCTGATAACCTGCCTGTTCAATTGATACCTGTCATTTTTTCCAATGATTCTTGTCAAAACGCGGGTACTTTAAAAGAGCCGGTTGTCTTTTATTTGGTGCTACATGTCAAATTCCCATACGGTCCGGTATTGCCCCTGTTCTTCCACGTAAGACAGGAAAGCGCGGTAAAATTTATCAGCCCCGATGGTGGCACTGTCCCCGATGATGACCAGTTGCTCCTTCGCCCGGGTAATCGCCACATTCATCCGGCGGTAGTCTTTGAGGAACCCGATATCGCCGTCATCGTTACTGCGCACCAGGGATAAGAGTATATTTTCTTTTTCCTGTCCCTGGAAACTGTCAATGGTACTGATACGCAGTGTGGCCGGCAGGACTTCTTTTGCCGCAGCCACCTGCCCCGAGTAGGGGGAAATAAAAGCTGTTTGTTCCGGATCC
>JBBIGW010000114.1:0-12181 GCA_037447355.1 Bacteroidia bacterium
ATTGACCAGGGAGGGGAGGATACCGGATATTTTTTGCTGCAGACCCTCCAGTGATTCATCTGAAATGAAGGTAAAACCGGTCTTTGCCTGTGCGTTGTTCATTGCCAGTTTTACTTGTGTCAGGGTGCTGGCCGGATCTTTTATATAAGGCCGTATTTGCTTTTCCACCAGGATAAAAGTGAACCAGACCAGCAGGATCATGAACAGGGAATAAATCAGCAGGTATAAACCTGCCGCCCATCCCCGGCTCCATTTGTGGTGGTACACGAGCTGGTAATACCCATTGCGGCTGAGAATATACAGGGTCAGGGCACCCAGCAAACCCGGGAAGAATACATAGAGTTCCCTGACAGACAGGAAGACCATCAGCGCCAGGAGAAGGAGGATGATCACCTGTTTGATCTGGTTGTTAAAACTGCCGGGGGTTACCATAACAAAGGGGCCGGTTTACCGCACCCGGGAGTAAGGTATTAAAACTTTTCACAAGGGTTTATGACCGTTGTTAGTTAAACGCTTCATAAAAGTCAGTCATTGTCAGTGCACAGCCCCCCGTGCCGGTTTAACTTTAGGGTTGTATCAGTGGTCTGAAATAAGGAATCACCCTAAAACAATCAACTATGAAAAAGTATTTTTCATTTACCCTGGTCGTTGGTTTATTCCTGGTACTGCCGGGGTGTTCACCGGGTACTAAAATGACCGGGACCAATGAAGCGCTGGTGCAGGCCATCGCAGATGACAAATGGATCTTTACGGCTGACCAGGCCGATCCGCAATACGGACGCAGCCGGAGCCTGGTAGCGGGTTATGAAGTAAGATTTACCAAAGAGAAACTGCTGGCCTACCTGCCTTATTTCGGCAGGGCCTATTCCGGGGCCGGCGCCTACAATAACCGGAACCCGCTTGATTTTACCTCCCGGGATTTTGAGCTGACGAAAGAGAAAGACAAAAAAGGAAGATGGCTGGTGACGCTACGAACAAAGGATGCCTACGAAGTTTCCTTATTGCGGTTTACGTTTTTTGAGAATGGTTCCGCCTCGCTGGACGTTGAACTCAGCAGCCGTTCCCCGATAGGTTTCCGGGGCCATGTGCAGGCGCTCCAATAGGAAGACCGGCCGGTAATAAAAAAAGGCACCGGTCAGCGACCGATGCCTTTGTATAAATTGAAATCAGGTTAACTCAGGTGTTTGCCCAGGAACTTCGCGATCTCAAACATAGATACCTGTGCTTTGTTACCGAAAACTACTTTCAGTTTGGCATCCGTGTTCACGTTGCGTTTGTTCTTGGCATCCTGCAGTTTGTTGGCTTTGATATAAGCCCAGATTTTTTTCACTGCTTCTGTACGGGGCAATGCTTTGGCGCCTACTACAGCGGCTAATGCTGCACTCGGTGTCAGGGCTTTCATGAAAGCTGCATTGGGTTTACGGGCAGATTTTTTCTTAGCCGGTTTTTTTGCGGCGGCTTTCTTAGCGGGTTTTTTGGCAGCGGGTTTCTTAGCTGCGGCTTTCTTTGCGGGTTTCTTGGCAGCGGGTTTCTTAGCTGCTTTTTTCTTTGTTGCCATGTTTTTTAGATTTAGAATGTTAATGGGTATGCTGTATACCGGTATCAAATATAGATGATTTCCCCGCTCGTTCGCACAGGGAGAAAAAAATCAGCCCATATTTTTATGACTGTTTTTCCACAGGGAAACCCGGTTTTTCCCAATGAAAACCTGTTTAGCAGCGCTCTTCCCTCCTTTCTGCGCAGTAAATTGCGGGAGAAATAAGGGCTTTGTTTATCAATATACATACCCATCAGCCACCCGTCGCAGGGGAATGGGCCCTGCAAAACCTCGGGGAAAACCCGGGCGGGATCATGGCGCCGGGTTGTTATTCGGCCGGTATCCATCCCTGGCAGATCTCACCGTTTCATTGGGAAAAACAACTGGATACCCTTCGCAAGGTCAGCCGGCTTCCCGGGGTACTGGCCATTGGGGAATGCGGGCTGGACAAAGTCTGCGCGACCCCTTTTTCCCTGCAGGAAACCGTGTTTGCCGCCCAGGTGCAATGGGCCCATGCTATTGAGAAACCCCTGGTGATTCATTGCGTGCGGGCCTGGGAGGAATTGCTGTCTGCCCTGCAGCAGCTGCCGGACAGGGTTCCCGTCATTTTTCACGGCTACAATAAAAACGTAGCGCTGGCAAAACGGATCACCGGGAAGGGCTATTATATTTCATTGGGAAAAGCCCTGCAAAAGCCGGCGATGCAACAAGTGCTGGCCGCTGTGGCCCCGGACCGTTTTTTCCTGGAAACCGACGATGCGAACCTTCCCATAAAAACTGTTTATAATTGGGCAGCGGAGGCTTTATCAATTGACCGCAATTCCCTTGTTTTGCAGATTCAAAAAAATGCGGCGGCTGTATTCGGCACCGCGGTACAACTATGACTACAGATCTGACCTGGCTTTCCCGGACAAAATTGCTCATTGGTGATGAGGCCCTGCAACGGCTGGCGCATGCGCATGTGATGGTGGTGGGACTCGGCGGCGTGGGTTCTTATGCCGCTGAATTCATTGCCCGCAGCGGGGTGGGTAAGATGACGATCATTGATGGGGATGTGGTGGATCCGACCAACCGTAACCGCCAGCTGCCGGCACTGGCCACTAATCACGGGCAGTCAAAAGCCCTGATCATGGCAGAGCGCCTGCAGGCGATCAATCCCGAACTGGAATTGGAAGTGATCCGGGAATTCATCAACCCGGCCATGGTGGAGGAACAGCTGAACCGCCTCCGTCCTTCCTATATCATTGACGCGATTGACAGCATTACTCCCAAGATCACTTTTATCAAACTGGCAGTTGAAAGCGGACTGCCCCTGGTCAGCAGTATGGGTGCAGGAGCCAAACTCGACCCCACCCGCTTGCAGGTGGTGGATCTTTCCGAAACCTATAATTGTCCCTTTGCCCAGCAGGTGCGCAAGCAGTTAAAGAGACATTACGGGATCAGGAAAGGGATCAAAGTGGTATTCTCTCCCGAAGAACCGATCAGGGAGAGCCTCATGCTTACCGACGGGAAGAACTATAAAAAATCGGCGTATGGCACCATCTCTTACCTGCCCGCCGTATTCGGGGCAGTGGCGGCCTCCGTGGTGATCAGGGGGCTTATGCATCCGCAGCGGAAGAAGAAAAAGAAATGATCAGTCCTCTTTCTTCCGGGAAAAAAGATAAACCAGCAGGGTGAGCACCAGCAGGCCGGCGGAGCCGTAAATAATATAACTGACAGGCATCCGGTGAAATTAACTCCTTTCTGTTAAACTGTCCCTCCATCCGGTCTGCGGCAATAGAATAATGCTATGCGGATCCGGCTTGTATTTGCACCGGGAGCCGCTTTCCATGACCAGATTCATTCTGTTGTATGAGTGAACTCACGGGCACCGGCTTTGAGGGTATTGTACATTTAGTTGAAGTAAATCCGGGTTCTGTTCCCGGCACTCATTATTTAAGCGCGGGCGGCCTGAGAAGGAAGAAGAAACGGCTCTATACAATTATGGAAAAGCTGATAGGCGAAACTGTTTTTATCCCGGTGGGGTCCGTTACACTGGAGGGGCAACTGGTATTGCCGGAGCATGTGGACAGCATCGTCATTTTTGCTCATGGCAGTGGCAGCAGCCGGTTCAGTCCGCGTAACAAATATGTGGCGGATGTACTGAACGATAACGGGTTCGCCAGCCTGCTCGTGGACCTGCTCACTCCCAAAGAAGACCTGGCGCATAGTGCCCGCTTTGATATTTCCTTACTTACCCAGCGGCTGATCGGAGTCACCCGGTGGATCCGGGAGCAACCCGTTTTTAAAAATTTCCAGGTTGGTTATTTCGGCGCCAGTACAGGAGCCGCTTCCGCCCTGGGGGCCGCGTCAATGCTGCCAACATTTATAAAAGCGATCGTGTCAAGGGGAGGAAGACCGGACCTGGCCCTGCGATCCCTGCCCCTCGTAAAAGCGCCGGTCCTCCTTATTATCGGTTCTCTCGATGACGAAGTGATTGAGCTGAACCGGCAGGCCTTTGAACAACTGGCCGGCATAAAAGAGCTGGTGATCGTGGAAGGAGCCTCTCATTTATTTGAAGAACCGGGTAAACTGCAGGAAGTAGCCAGCCTGGCGGTCAGCTGGTTCCGGAAATACCTGGGCTAAAGAACTGACCGCATGATCAAAATAACCTGTTATGTATTTTACCGACCGGTATGATGCCGCTGCGCAATTGCTTCCCCTTCTGCTTCATTATAAAAAGGCAAAGGGTGTGATATTGGCTGTTCCAAGAGGCGGGGTGCCCATCGGGTATTACCTCTCCAACGCGCTGGAACTTCCGCTGGATTTATTAATGACCAAGAAACTGGGACACCCGGCAAACCCCGAATTTGCCATCGGTGCGGTTAGCATGGAGGACAGCCTGGTGGAAGAAACCCGGGACCTGCCCGAAGATTATATCAGCGATGAAATTCTGCGGATCCGGGCATTACTGAAAGAACGGTATAAAAAATTTATGGGCCATACGCAACCGGCCCCGGTAAAAGGAAAGATTGTGATTGTGGTGGATGACGGGATCGCGACCGGCCGTACCATTCTCTCCACGATCCGACTGCTGCGCCGGGGAGAACCGGAAAAGATCGTAGTGGCAGTACCCGTTGCCTCCGCGGAAGCAGCCAGGAGGATAAACCGGGAAGTGGATGAATTTATCTGTCCCCATATTCCCCCTGACTTTTTCGGGGTGGGGAATTTTTATGATGATTTTTCACAGGTGGAAGATGAGGAAGTGATACATTTATTGAAGGAACTGGAGAAAGAAGGAAGGCTGCTGACAAACAACAGTTAATCATTACCGTTATAAATAATCCGGTTGACCTCCATCCATCATACCAGGGCTTACTATGTTATTAACGGCATTACCCTGTACCGGATCGTCACGGTACCGCTGTTGCTGTGGTTCCTGTTTACCGGCCGGTATGAACTTTTCAAATGGGGGATCGCACTCAGCTTCTTCTCCGACCTGATCGATGGCTTTCTCGCCCGGAAATTCAACGTAACCAGTATCGCGGGAACCAAACTGGATTCCATCGGGGATGATCTGACAGTGGCAGTAGCTGTTACCGGGCTGGTGATGATCCACCCGGTCTTTGTAAAGGGACAGTTATGGATATTGATCCTGCTGGCCGTATTATTTGTACTGCAGGTGGGTTATTCGCTGATCCGTTACCGGAAGATGTCCAATTTTCATACCTGGCTGGCCAAAACGGCAGCCCTGTTGCAGGGAATTTTCCTGCTCCTTACTTTTTTTATGGGAGCGCCTGTACCTGTTCTGTTTTATATCGCTGCAGGGATCACGATGCTGGAATTAACCGAAGAGATCATCCTGGTGTACCTGCTGCCCGGGTGGAGGGCCAACGTGCACGGCATTTTCCAGGTATGGCAGGAACAAAGACAAAAGCGGGCACCCGGAGATGCCCGCTCTGCGAAGTAGCCCTTACTGAATGACGATCTCTTTCTTCAGCGCTTGTTTACCTGCAATGACCGGAAGACTGACCTGCAGCACTCCCTCAGCATACCTGGCCGTGATGGCGCTGCTGTCAATGCTATCATCCAGGGTAAAAGTCCTTTTAAATCCGCCGCGGCTGTATTCCCGCAGGATCCAGTCCGGCCGGGGAAATCCTTCCGGCGGGGTGTAGGAGACTGTGAGCTCATTCCCGTTTACATCGAGATGAAAATGTTCCCGGATGCGGCCCGGTGCGAAAACGAGCATTTCGTAGCTGTTGCCTGTTTTGTAAATGTTGACAGCAGCCCGTTGCATGGAGCGGATAAACAGGGGCCTGTTTCCGTGTGTGTTGCCTTTTGCGGCACATGACTGATTGTAGTACATGTTGTTAGTTTTTAAATTAAAAAATTTGTTACTCCTTTCCTGTATTAAAAACGTGCCGGGCCGGGTTCCCTGCTATTCTGGCATAAGTGAAACCATATGAATACAGGCTGCCATTTTAGATTGCTGGTTGAAAAGGATGGCACTTTATTCAGTTTCAGCAGATCCGGCCGGTTTTCAGCGGGCAGATGAACTGATTATAATTTGGTAATGGATTGAGTATAGTCATCAAATAACAGGCGGCAAACGCCAACCTTGCAAACTGATTGTATCCGTGCCTGCGGCCTTTTGCCGGCAGGCGCTTCAAATAACCCGCCACCGGGTTGGCTATCATGAAAAGGCTTTCTATTTTTTCTGAATCGAGTAACTTACAAGTAAATCCCTTGCAACATGGCAGAAACAAGTAAAACCTATAAGGTTAAGGCAAATGATTTTGTCTTTTCTTTTGACCAGGCAGCTATTGACGCCGCGGATTTTATTAAAAAATCCGGGGAGGAGTTTAATATCATCTGTGAAAACCGCTCTGTCAATGCACGGCTGCTGGAGTCGGACAACACCGGTAAAAAATTGAAACTGGAAATTGACGGGGAGCGTTTTGACCTGGAGATAAAAGATGAACTGGACCAGATGCTCGACAGCATGGGATTCAGTACGGCTTCCACCAAACATATAAAGGAGATCAAGGCTCCCATGCCGGGCCTGGTGCTGGATATCGCGGTCAGGGAAGGACAGGAAGTAAAAGAAGGCGACCGTATCCTGATACTGGAAGCCATGAAAATGGAGAACAGCATCATGATCCAGAGTAACGCGGTGATCAAACGCATCGCGGTTACACCCGGGCAGGCCGTGGATAAAAACCAGGTGCTGGTGGAACTGGAATAATCACTTTAAAAAAAACCGGATGAAAAAAATATTAGTTGCCAACCGGGGCGAAATTGCCCTGCGCATCATGCGGACGATCCGCAAAATGGGAATCAAGTCCGTTGCTGTTTACTCCGAAGCCGACCGGCATTCCCCCCATGTATTATTTGCGGATGAAGCTGTTTGTATCGGGCCGCCTCCTTCTAACCAGTCTTACCTCAACGGCGACAAGATTATTGAGGTCAGTAAGGCGCTGGGGGTGGATGGGATTCACCCGGGCTACGGCTTCCTGAGTGAGAATGCGGAATTCGCACAGAAAGTTACCGATGCGGGGATCGAATTCATCGGTCCCACCCCGGAAGCCATGCGGGTCATGGGTTCCAAACTGGCCGCGAAAGAGCGTGTGAAGAAATACAATATCCCGATGGTACCCGGTATTGACCGGGCCATTGAAGACGTGAACGAAGCCATTGATGTGGCGAACCGGATCGGGTACCCGGTCCTGATCAAGGCCTCAGCCGGAGGTGGTGGTAAAGGAATGCGTATCGTGGAAAAATCCGATGATATGCAGGAGCAAATGGAAAGGGCGGTCAGTGAAGCGAAATCCTCCTTCGGTGACGGGTCTGTGTTCATCGAAAAATACGTGACCTCTCCCCGGCATATTGAAGTGCAGGTGGTGGCCGATAAATACGGTAATGTGATCCATGGACTGGAACGGGAATGCAGCATCCAGCGACGTCACCAGAAAGTAATTGAAGAAACCCCTTCGGCCATCGTGTCCCCGGAAATGCGGGAACGGATCGGCGAAGCTGCTGTAGGGGTGGCCAAGTCCTGTAACTATGTAAGCACCGGTACCGTGGAATTCCTCGTGGATGATAAACTCAATTTTTATTTCCTCGAAATGAATACCCGCCTGCAGGTGGAACACCCCGTTTCTGAAATGATCATCGGGCTCGACCTGGTGGAACAGCAGATCCGGATCGCGCGGGGCGAGAAACTCGCCGTAACGCAGGAGGATATCCAATGCAACGGGCATGCGATTGAGCTCCGCGTCTATGCGGAAGACCCGCTGAATAATTTTTTACCCTCGATCGGAACACTGACAAAATATGAGCGCCCGGTGGGCGAAGGCATCCGGGTGGATGACGGGTATGAAGAAGGAATGACCATCCCGATCTATTATGACCCGATGATCGCCAAGCTGGTCGTGCATGGCAAAACCAGGACTGAAGCGATCCAGAAAATGCTCCAGGCGATCAAAGAGTATAAGATCGAAGGGGTGGCAACCACCCTGCCCTTCGGCACTTTTGTGTTTGAACACGACGCGTTCTTCTCCGGGAAATTTGACACCCACTTTGTGAAGAATTATTATTCGCCGGAAAAGATCAAAGAAAAACAAAAGGCCAACGCGGAGATCGCTGCGCTTGTGGCCCTCAAATACTGGCAGGAGCAAAGGAAAATGCTGGGCCCGGTTGAACATAAATCCACCAGCTGGAAACGGCGCCTGGCCCATTAGTTCCCGGTAAGCCAGGCTGACGACCTGCCGCGGCGGTTAAACAAAATGGGATGAAACCAATAAAACAAAAACAATGAAACCAAAAATGGATATCCTCAGGGAGAAAATTGAAGAAGGTAAACTGGGCGGCGGCCTGAACAGGATCGGGGCACAGCATAAAAAGGGAAAGCTTACAGCCCGGGAAAGAGTGGAATTACTAATGGATCCCGGTTCCTTTGAAGAAATCGGGGCGCTGGTGACGCACCGCACCAAGGAATTTGGGATGGAAGACCAGAAATTTTATGGCGATGGAGTGATTACCGGTTATGGAACGGTGAACGGGAGACTGGTCTATGTATTTGCCCAGGACTTTACGGTGTTTGGCGGTTCCTTGTCTGAAACACATGCGGAAAAGATCTGCCGCATCATGGATATGGCCATGAAGGCCGGTGCGCCGATGATCGGGCTGAATGACTCCGGGGGTGCCCGTATCCAGGAAGGGGTGCGTTCACTCGGAGGATATGCCGATATTTTTTACCGGAACGTACAATCTTCCGGGGTGATCCCCCAGATATCCGCCATCATGGGGCCCTGCGCCGGGGGCGCGGTGTATTCACCCGCGATGACAGACTTTACCATCATGGTGGAGAACACCAGCTATATGTTTGTCACCGGTCCCAATGTGGTAAAGACGGTGACCAATGAAGAAGTAAGTTCCGAAGAACTGGGAGGCGCTTCCACGCATTCCACCAAATCCGGGGTTACCCATCTTACCGCCCTGAATGATATGGATTGTATCAACCAGGTGAAGAAGCTGCTGAGTTATATGCCGCAGAACTGCGAGGATGTGGTGGTGAAATATCCCTATACCCTGGGTGATGAGACAAGGGAAGTGCTGGAAAATATCGTTCCGGCCAGTGCCAACCAGCCCTATGATATCCGCAGTGTGGTTGAGGGGATCTGTGATACGGATTCTTTTATGGAAGTACATAAATACTATGCCGATAATATCGTGGTGGGTTTTGCCCGTATTGCCGGAAGAAGTATCGGTATCGTGGCCAATCAGCCGATGAGCCTGGCTGGTGTGCTGGATATTGACAGTTCGAAGAAAGGGGCCCGCTTTACCCGTTTCTGCGATTGTTTTAATATTCCCTTGCTGGTACTGGTGGATGTGCCGGGCTTCCTGCCGGGTACTGACCAGGAATGGAACGGGATTATTACTAATGGCGCCAAATTACTGTATGCACTGAGTGAGGCCACAGTGCCGAGGTGTACCGTCATCACCCGCAAAGCCTATGGCGGCGCCTATGATGTGATGAACTCCAAACATATTGGCGCGGATATGAACTATGCCTGGCCCACAGCGGAGATCGCAGTGATGGGAGCCAAGGGCGCCAGTGAGATCATTTTTAAGAATGAGATCGCGGCCTCCGAAGATCCGGCCAAAAAACTGCTGGAGAAAGAAGCCGAGTTTGCCGAGTTATTTGCCAACCCCTATACGGCTGCAGAGAGAGGATTTATAGATGAAGTGATCGAACCGAAGGAGACCCGGAAAAAACTCATCAAGGCCTTTGCCATGCTGGAGAATAAAGTGGCCAAGCGGCCGAGAAAGAAACACGGGAATATTCCGTTGTAGAGTCATCCTTCGATACGTCCCGCTTGGGCGGGACTACTCAGGATGACAGGGGCCCTCAATACGTCCCGCTTGGGCGGGACTACTGTACTCCTGAGCTTGCCGAAGGGCAGGATGACAGGGACAACCGAAACGCTTGGGCGGGACTACTGTACTCCTGAGCTTGCCGAAGGGCAGGATGACACGTACAACCGAAACGCTCGGGCGGGACTACTGTACTCCTGAGCCTGCCGAAGGGCAGGATGACAGGGACATTCGTTACGTCCCGCCAGGGCAGCACTACTGCACTACTGAACCTGCCGAAGGGCGATGGAAGATATTGACCAGCAACCGGTACAATTCGGGGTTCTTTTCTTCCATCAGGTCAGGCCGTTCAAAAAAGTATTCAGCCGCTACGGCAAAGAACTCCGCTTCATTCGTAGCGCCATAGGGATTGATATCTGATTTGTCGGCGATTATCTTCTTTATTTCTTTTTGCATGGCCTGTAACCAGGGCAACACATATTGCCGTTGCAGCAGGATCTCCGGAATGCCATCCACCGTTCCATCGGTCTTGTCCACCAGGTGTACAAATTCATGGATGGCTGTATTGGTTTTGCCGGTCTTATTCAGGGATGCCTGTCTTAATTCGTGCTGCGAAAGCACCATCACCCCGTTCAGCGCCCCGTCGCCCACCATCCCGAGTACAGAACGGTCGCTTCCCTGCTGTTCAAAATCATGGTTGAATGAATCAGGATAGAGCAATACTTCCCGGAGATGGATATATTCCCAGCCGGGAAAGGCAAAGATGGGAATGACCGCACTGGTAGCCACCAGCACTTTATCGAGGTCTTCCACGGTTGTTTTTACACCGGTGATCCGCACCTGTGACAGGAATTGCTGTATTCTTATTTCAAAGGCGCTCTTTGACGGCTCGTCTAACTGCACATAGAATTCCGATTGTATGGCAAGAATCTCCCGCCAGGATGGGGGGAAGGGCGGGAGGGGTAATGGTTCTTTTTTTTTAACGCGGAGCAGGAGGTAGAACAACAGTACCAGGACAGCCAGTACAAAAATGATCAGCAGGGAGGTTTCCATTGGGCATGAAAGTAAGAAGCTTGTTTTAAAAAGTCAATGAGGAAGTCCGGAAGTCGGGAGTCGGGAGTCGGAAGTCGGAAGTCCGGAAGTCGGAAGCCTGACCCGCTGCGCCTGCTTAGCGAGGCGAGAGGGCTTAAACAAAATAGCCGCCGGTAAAACCGGTGGTAAGATGATACATAGAATAACAACCCCAACCTGCTTCGCAAAGCATAGCGAGGCGAGCGGGGTTGAACGTTTTATTAATAGTCGGGAAGTCCGGAAGTTCAAATCAGTTCTTTATTGGCCGCTGCTATAAAACAAAGACCGGTAAGCGCGGATGGTAACCCATAGACCAGGGCCATTACAAAGTCCTGCCGGAAGAAAAAATACCCGGCCATCAGCAAAGCACCTGCGATCAGCAAGCGACCACCCCAGAGCGGACTGTACCAGGCCAGGATATAGCCAGCCAGGCTGAGTAAGGTGAAGGGAATAAATTCCAGCAGGTCCTTTCCTTTGCCATTGAGGATATCCGGCAGACCTTCGCCGATGAAGAAAGCGGCAAAAAATGCCGAGATCAGCAGGCCGCTGATACGGGCAGTCCAGTTCAGGATCATGTGATGCTGCATAAGTTTCATAGCGTCCGTGGTTTTATTGATCACATGGCTTTTTTTACCGGTTGTTCCTTCAGGTTGATCAGCACCCCTTTCTTTAGCATATTCAGGGTGATCATACCGGCATGCTCTTCACCCATACGTTCGGTGGAAGCCGGATCAAATGACTGGCTCTGGGCAGAGTAGAGTAATTCGTTTTTTTCCAGGGCATAGAGATTGGTCTCCCAGAAATACTTGGTGTCTTCGGTGTAATAGCCTTTGGTATAGATCCGGCCGTACATGGTGCGGGAATAGCCCCAGAAGCGGTTATAATACATGCGGTAAGGTGTGTACTGCACCCGGCCGGGTACATAGTATCGTTCCTGTGTTTTGTCCAGTAACACCACGGTAAGTACAGCATCCACCCCTGAGTTCTTCAGTTTTGCCAGGGCCTGTTCCTCAGACATATTCTCGAAGGCCTTTGGATTGTATTCATCACAGGAACAACTGGCATCATATCCGAGGTTGCGTAGCTCACCCACCAGGTGTTGCTCCATGTTCTCACGCAAGGACCGGTCATTTTCACGGATCAGTCCCAGTACAACGATCTTTTTAAAGGTTTGCGGCTGTACATTGTCTGCTTTCCAGGAGCTGGTGATACGGGAGG
>JBBIGW010000115.1:0-12073 GCA_037447355.1 Bacteroidia bacterium
CTGGCCGGAAGGAATAGAAATAAAAGAAAGCCCCGTACACGGGATGGGTGTTTTTGCCTGCAAATCGTTTAAACCGGGTGTTGTTATTGAAACAGCCCCGGTTATTTTATTAACCGAAGCAGACAAAGAACTGCTGCAACCCACCCGCCTGTTCAGCTATTATTTCCTGCTCAATAATAAAAAGACACCGGCGGCCCTGGGACTGGGTTTCAGTTCCCTCTATAATCATTCGTATAAAGCCAATGCGGTTTATACGGTTTCTCTCAAAAGGAGCAGTCTTATAATCAGGGCCCGTAAAGCCATCGGGGCAGGAGAAGAGATCACCCTTAATTACAATGGCCTTCCCCTGGATCCAGGTCCCGTTTATTTCCCGCCCGATACCCCATGAGCCATTTTCTCTATATAAAAAATGTAAAAGGAAAAGGACGGGGAATTTTCAGCCGTCAGCTGATCCGTAAAGATGAGCTCATTGAGCTATGCCCGCTCATTGTACTCCCGGGAGAGGATCATGATGCCGCCATTTCCTCCCGGTTAGCCGATTACTTATTTAATTTCAATAAAGAAGAGGGTACCCTGGCCCTGGTGCTGGGATTCGGTTCCCTGTATAACCATGCCGTCAATCCCAATGCGGTTTATGAACTGGACCGGGATGCCAGGACCATGACCTACCATGCATTGGAAGATATCCCCGCGGGAACCGAGATCTGTATTAATTACTCCGGCGAGCCGGGCAAGGAATACAAAGAATGGTTCGATGCCCGCAATATTGATTTAAAAGGCAGTTAATGCTTCCCGGATCCTTTCCATGAATTCCCCTTTTTAAGGGATGCCCGTCACCGGAAGCTTGTCTACATTTATCCTATAAATGATGGTTATGCGACATTTTTTCCTTTGGGGACTACTCCCTGTTTTCCTGGTCTTATCGTCCTGCAAAACGGTACCGGTAACCGGGCGAAAACAACTCAACCTTGTACCAAACAGCCTGATTACTACGATGTCCTTCTCCGCCTATGACTCGGTCGTTAGCGTGAGTCCCACCCTGGGCGCCTATGACGAAAGGGCGCAAATGGTGAGTAAGGTGGGGAGCCGGATACAGCAGGCAGTGGAAACATACATGCAGCAGAACAATATGAGCAAGGAACTGAAAAATTTCAAGTGGGAATTCAATACGATCAATGAAAATATCATAAATGCCTGGTGCATGCCCGGCGGTAAAGTAGTAGTCTATACCGGACTGCTTCCCATTACCCAAAATGAAACAGCACTTGCCGTAGTGATGGGACATGAAATTGCGCATGCTATTGCGCGCCATGGCAACGAGCGGATGAGTGAGAGCCTGCTGATCAACCTGGGAGGGCTCGTACTGGAAGAAGCCCTGAAAAATAAAAAACAGGAAACCCAGTTTCTTTTCCTTGGATTGTATATGATCGGCTCCAACCTGGCCCTCGCTTTGCCCAACAGCCGGATGCAGGAAAGCGAGGCGGATAAACTGGGACTGATCTTTATGAGTATGGCGGGCTATAATCCCGAAGAGGCCATTCCCTTCTGGCAACGGATGGCTTCTGTAAATAAAAGCAGAACACCGGAGTTCCTTTCCACCCATCCCAGTGATGAAACCCGGATCAAAAAACTGTCGGCCCTGATTCCGGAAATAAAATCAACTTACTTCAAACCGCAGTTACCGCTATGAAAAAAAAATTACTCCCCCTTTTTTCACTGTTTATCACCCTGCTCCTGGCCGGCCAGGAAAATCCGGGTCCTCGTTTCAAATCAAAGATCGATTCCGCTAAATTAGCCATCCCGGTCAGGATGAAAAATATATATAACGCACCCGGCAATCTTCCTGGTTTCATCAATGCAAGGACCTGTACCGACCTGCCTCCTGTCAGCAGCCGGCCATTGCCTCCACGGGCGGCCGGCAATGCAGCCACCTATATTAAAATTGATGCAAACGGGAATATCGCGCCGGTAGCCGTATCCCGTCAGCCGCTCGCCACTTATACAGAAAAAATGTGGGAACCGGGAGAAGTGATCACCGTGGGCTTTAACATTTCAGGTGGCAGCCTTGACCTGATTGAAAAAGTAAAATATTACGCGAAAGAATGGGAACTCTATGCCAATATCAAATTTGCCTTCCAGAATAATTCAAACGGAATGATCCGGGTCGGGTTTCAGCCCGGAGGGTCCGCTTCATTGATCGGCAGGGATGCTTTACAGGCCCCGGCCAACCAGACCACGATGAATTTTGGATGGCTGGCAACCACTGCGGATGCAGGTATGATCCGCCAGGTGATATTGCACGAATTCGGTCATGCGCTTGGTTTTATACATGAACACCAGAGCACCGGCACAACCATTCCCTGGGACAGGGAGAAAGTATATACCTATTATGCACAACCACCCAACAACTGGAGCCGGGCACAGGTGGATCAGAATATATTTAATAAATTTTCCTATACCTCCACCAACTATTCTTCATTCGACCCGTATTCGATCATGCTCTACCCGGTACCTGCAGAGTTAACCACGGACGGCAGTCATATTGACTGGAACGGTCAGCTTTCACCAGTCGATAAGCAATATGCGGCACTCTGCTATCCCTTCCCCGCCCCGCCTCCTCCTGCCAGTGGTACATTAAAAACCGGGGATGATTGTGATGAGATCGGGTTTACGGTTGAATATGGGGTTGTTCCCCGCGATAAAGTGGAATTTTATTTTGAACTGGGCCAGCAAAACGGGAAAGCCGTGACCTGGTGGAAACAAACCGGCATCCCTCTTAAAATAATAATCAATCCTTGCTGGAAATTCAGAATCATTCCCTGATCGCTTCAGAAAATAAAACCAGCGCAGCGGTACAACTGGCGGCTGACCAGCTCGATAAGAACAGGGGAATCAGTTTTGCCAAAGCGAAAGCCTTCGGTTTTCACACCCCGCTTTCCTATACATGGAATGTACTGCCCGCCATCAGCGGGGGGTGCAGGGTAAAACTCAGCTGGAAAAAAGACAGTTGCCTGTAAGCGAGGCAGAACCATTAACTCTTCTTTCTTTACAATATCTTCGCAGTGATATGGAGCATTTCAAGTCATTGCGGATCGTTTTTATGGGAACCCCCGAGTTTGCGGTAGCCAGCCTGGATGCACTGGTAAAAGCCGGTTGCACAATTGCAGGAGTAATTACTTCACCCGACAAACCAGCTGGCAGGGGCCTGCAACTGCAGCAAAGCGCGGTAAAGAAATACGCCGTAGAACACGGATTGTATGTATTGCAACCGGTAAAACTGAAAGACCCGGAATTCCTGGATCAATTAAGATCCCTGAATGCAGACCTGCAGATCGTGGTAGCCTTCCGGATGCTTCCGGAACGGGTCTGGAATATGCCAGTAATGGGTTCGGTCAACCTCCATGGAAGCCTGCTTCCCCAATACCGCGGCGCTGCCCCGATCAACTGGGCGGTGATCAACGGCGAAACCGAAACCGGCGTAACCACTTTTAAACTAAAACAGGAGATTGATACCGGCGATATCCTCCTGCAGGCTCGTTTTCCCATCAGTGAAAAAGACACAGCCGGGGATATACATGACCGGATGAAAGAGATCGGCGCTGCCCTGCTGGTAAAAACAGTCAAAGGCCTGGCAGAAGGCAGCCTGGCTGAAACGCCGCAACCGGTTACGACCCATCTGCAACTGAAGCAGGCGCCCAAAATCCATACAGATACCTGCCGGATCAACTGGAGCCAGCCGGTGAATACCGTTTATAACCTGGTCCGCGGTCTCAGCCCCTACCCCGGCGCCTTCACCATCCTGAATGAAAAAATGCTGAAGATATTCCGTGCTGAAAAAGAAATTGGTTTCCCCGCTGCCACAGAGGGTGATTATGAAACCGATGGCAAAACATTCCTGAAGTTTGCCTGTACCGACGGATACCTTCGCCTGCTGGAAATACAACTGGAGGGAAAAAAGAAAATGGAAATAACCGAATTCCTGCACGGGTACCGGTTCAGCGGAAATCAGTAATTGATCCGGAGAATAAATTTATCCGTATCGGTAATCTGTAAAACGGCGGCAGCGGCATTACTGATACGGATCGTGTATCCTTCATTCTGCCGGATCCCGTTCATTTCCCCTAATACTTTTGCGTAAACAGTCTTATTATTTGAAGGATTCGTGATCTTAATAATCGTACCCGGGGCCGCTGCATCAATCAGCAGGTAATATTTTTCATCCTGCCAGCCGCTGGTGGTTTTGAATATACCCGCCGTGACGGTTTCATCTTTTGAAACAGGCGACTTTCTTAGCTGCTGCTCAAAATAGGTTTTAAAAAATCCCTGCCCGCCGGCTGATACCGGCGCTGACACAACAGGAGCAATGGGTTTCTCCTCTTTCTTCTCAACAGGTTTATCTTCGGGCTTATTCGCTGGTTGTATGGCTGGTTGTACGGCCGGTTTGTCCGCAATTTTTTCAGTCCCCTTTTCTCCGGCCCCTGGATCCGCCTCCTTCGCCTTTTCTTCTTTTACCAGTTCCGGCTCCACCGGTTTTTGGGGTTTCAGGGTAACAGATGGCATTTCCTTACTCAGCAGGAATCCGATGATCAGTTTGCTGTCCTTCTTCACCTCTTCACCGGAAAGATTGTTCCAGGCCCTGAGACTGGACACCGGTACCTGGTTATTGCTTTTACTAACCGCAGCAAGGCTGGTGGCTGATGCGGGTTTATAATAGACGGGGGTGCCGCTGTTCCCTTTCTGAGTAAAATTGGTATCGGTAAGGGGGATCCGTAAACGCTGATCAATCAGGAGCCCTTTGCCCAGGTCAAGTTTATTATAAGTGGCAATATGTTTGGGATGTACATTGTAAAGGCGGCCCACAGAAAAAAAACTCTCCCTGGGGATTACTTTATGTTCAAGATACAATCCTTTCTCACCGGACTTCACCAGCAAATCTGTTTTCTGGGCCGTCCCGGAAAAACAGGAGAACACGATCAGGAAAAAAGAAAATACCAGGTGTTTCATACCGCCAATATTTGGCAGCAAAGATGCAGATTTTTTGGCGTTTCCGTTGTTAAATATCCTTCAGTATCCGCAGTTCTTTAGGATAGTAATTATTGACCCGGCCGGGTAGAATATTCAGCCAGCCGAGTGATTGCCCCTCGTATAAAGCCAGGGTCCATCCTGTTGATTGTCCGTTCAGCGAAAGCTCCTTCCGTTGCAGGTACCGGATCGCTTCTTCTTTTGTCAGTTCTGTCCTGCGTGTGGCGGATGATACGCCCGTACTCATCGCCAGCGCATGATCGGGCACCAGTTTATCCCGCACCAGTTCTCCTGTTTTCAATCCTGAATAAACAACCCGCATTTTTTCCAGTATGTAAGAAAACAAGGATACCAGTTCCGCCGGCCAGGCATATACTGTTTGCCCGTGACGGATCAGCCACTTCCCTTCTGTATTCAACCATTGACCGGTAATGTCCTTTTCCTTCTTTGAAAGTTGAACGGGATGTTTCATTAGTTTTAGCGATATCGCCTCATCTCCTTCTTTCTTCTGATAACAGGCAATAAAAAATCCTTCCCCCTTTACCTTATCCGGCCAGAACCGGTATCCTTTAGCACCTGAGGCCGCAATCGTCTCCCGGATTCCCCAGGAAGGATCAAACTGAAGCGGGCGGGACTCCGCATCAACCTGCCGGCTGATCCAGTCCAGTACCTGTTCGTCTTCTTCTTCCGAATAAGAGCAGGTGGAATAAACCAGGATGCCGTCTTTCTTCAATGCCGGCCATACATCTGCAAGTATGCGCTGCTGCCGCTGTGCACAAAGCTGAACATGATCCGGACTCCATTCCCCGATCGCTTCAGGATCACGACGGAATAAGCCACTGCCGCTGCAGGGCGCATCCACTACGATCACATCAAAAAAATGGTTCAGCCGGCTAAAGTCCTTCGGATCATTGCTGGTCACCACCACATTCTCCGCCCCCCACTTAACAATATTATCCTTCAATACATTGGCCCTGGAACGGATCACTTCATTGCTTACCAGCAGGCTGTCCTTTGTAAGCAGTGACTGGATATGCGTGGACTTGCCCCCCGGTGCTGCACAGAGGTCCAGCACTTTTAAAGGAATGGTAAGATCAAGAGTTTGTTTCAATGCCTGTTCAAGAAACATCGATGAAGCTTCCTGCACATAGTAACAACCGGCATGAAACAGCGGGTCGAATGTAAAAGAAGGCCGCTCCCCCAGGTAATAACCCTGTTCCGCCCAGGGCACCGGCTGACAGTCGCTCAGTGGAATTCCGGCCACTTCAGCAACCGGTTTTAACGGGTTGATGCGCAAGGAAGTCACCTGCTCACCGGAAAGATGAACCTGTTCAAACGCTTCCTTGTCGAAGCTGCGGATCGCAGTTAAAGACTGTATTAGTTTCGCGGGTAATGACACCCCGCAAAACTAACTACAATAAATTTATTTAAGCAGTTCAGCTGCCGCCTTCACCTGGCTGGTATACGCCTGCAGGGTAGCCGCCATTCTTTCAATATTTTCCTGGGCTTCTTTCCAGTAGCGCTGTTCCACAGCCTCCCGGATTCCCGGCAGGGTCTTTACTCCATAGCCCGTGTAAAAACCGGGTGCATATACCTGGTGCCGGTACCAGGGTCGCCGGGGCAGGCCATCCGGCTGTAATAAACTTCTTTCGGCCTTATACAAAACAGCATTCAGCAAGGCCTGCTTATCCGCCGGTAACCGGAGGGCGTTCCCATATAGTTGCTGGAATTCTTCACTGGCATTTTTCAAACTCATCAGCGCATTTTCCAGGCTGCCCCAGTTGAGAAAAGGAACGGGCTCTTTGGCTGCCGGCGCCAAATAGGTTTTCCCGGGGTCCCCGGCCAGTTCAAATAATTGATCCTTCGCCATTCTTGTTTCCTCTTCTGTTTCTGTCCTTGTTTTTTCCAGTTGTGTTTTTATTTCTGTAGCATAGTCACTCACGGTTTTATAAAAACTGCTGAAATCAACCGGTAACACATCAGCATCGGCCAGGCGGAGCAGGGTTCTGCCGCTGGTTTTGGATAAGGTCACCCCGTATTTAAAACCCGGGTCAATGAACCGCGTGAAATGATCATACGAATCATAAATAGAATGGTACTGGTCCCCCTCACTCTCCCCGCCAAAGCCCATATTCAGGGAAGCTATTCCCAGGTGCTGCAGGAATCCGCCCCAGTCGCTCCCCGCGCCCAGCGCCCCGAGCTTCAGGTATTTATTTCCCAGCAATTTTGTCCGGGCTGTTTTATCAGCATTCACGACTGTCTGCGCATACTTTCTTTCCTTCAGGGAAACGCCGGTTTCCGGGTCGGTTACCTGTTCAATGATCTCATTGAAAAAAGGTTCAAAAATATGGGAGCCCCCGGCATTGATAAAGCCCCGTCCGTTACCATCGGTATTGATATACGCCACGGCCTTACGGCTCAGTTCAGCCTGGTGATCTTCGGTCCATTCGGTAGAACCCAGCAAAGCGGGCTCCTCCCCGTCCCATGCACAAAACACCAGCGTGCGTTTCGGTTTAAATCCTTTTTTTACCAGTTCGCCGATGACACGGGCGGTTTCCATTTCGGCCACCATCCCGCTGATAGGATCAGCAGCCCCGTTTACCCAGCCATCATGGTGATTTCCGGCAATCACCCATTCATCCGGGTAAGCAGTCCCCGGCAATGTGGCAATCACATTGTAAAGGGGTTTGATATCCCAGTTAAACGCTAATTTCAGGTGAACCTTTACGTTAGACGGGCCGGTGTGATAAGTGATGGGCAATGCCCCCCGCCAGACGGCCGGGACCACTTCTCCCTTCAACGATTGCAGTAAGGGCAATGCATCTTCCCAGGATATAGGCAGTACCGGTATTTTCATAATGGTCGGCGCTTCGTTCCGGTCAAGGCGCTGTGCATCCCGGGTGGCGCCCCGGTCCGGCGTCAGCGGGTCACCGGGATACACCGGCATATCCATGACAGAGCCCCGCTGTACACCATCACCCGGACGATACCCTCCTCCCGGATAGGTATCCCCGATCGCATAGCCGTCGTCAGCCGGGTCTGAATAAATAATACAACCGATTGCTCCGTGTTCGGCAGCCACTTTGGGTTTTATTCCACGCCAGGAACCTCCGTATTTGGCAATCACGATTTTCCCTTTCACCTCCACGCCCCTGCGGGCCAGTTCTTCATAGTCGGCCGGCACACCCCGGTTTACAAATACCAGCTCTGCTGTTACATCGCCATCTGCTGAATAGGCATTGTACGGAACTAATTGTTCGGCCAACTGCCCCGAAGTTTTATCGGCAGCCAGCACCTGCTCCCGCAATGCTGGTTTATAATTTTTATTCCCGGCTATTTCAAGCTGGCGCAGTTTGGGTGTGGGGAACAGCACCTGGTATTCCGCGATCCTGGCATCGTAGCCCCATTGGCGGAACAAGTCAGCCATATACTCCGCATTGGCTTTCCCCTGCGGACTGCCCACATGGTGCGGGTGGGAAGTCAGGAAACGCATGTATGCATCCTGGTTGGAAGCATTGAGCCCGGCATCGAACTGTTTTTCCCAGTCCAGCTGCTTCGCGGCATTGGACGCTGTAAAGCCCATTATTTTTTGTGCCCGGACGGGCAATACAATACAAACTGTCAGAACAGCTAAAAGAATTTTTCTCATATCGTTGGTTTTACTTTTAAGCGACAACTCTTCCCGGCATCGATCCCGGCTTAACATGCAAAAGCACCGGGCTTCCGGTGCTTCTAAAGTATTAAATATCGGGGTAGCTTCATTAAAAGAAAAGAACATTTTCCCCGGTATTACCCGGAAGGAATATGTTCTGTATCATTTGCCTGGTAAAACAGGTTATAAATTCTTGATCTCGGCGATCAGGTCCTGCAGCACTTTTTTGGCATCCCCGAAAAGCATCGAGGTTTTGGGGCGGAAGAAGAGCTCATTCTCAATCCCCGCATACCCGGGCTTCATGCTTCGTTTATTCACGATCACATTCCTGGCCAGTTCCACATCCAGTACCGGCATGCCATAGATCGGGGAAGAGGGATCCGTTTTAGCAGCGGGATTCACCACGTCATTGGCCCCCAGGATCAGCACCACATCCGTACTGGCAAATTCATCATTTGCATGCTCCATTTCCATTAATTTGTCATAGGATACATCGGCTTCAGCCAGCAGTACGTTCATATGCCCGGGCATCCGTCCGGCCACCGGGTGGATCGCGTATTTCACTTCCACGCCTTTCCCTTCCAGTAATTTTTCCAGTTCATGACAGGCATGCTGGGCCTGGGCTACCGCCAGTCCGTAACCGGGTACAATAAATACTTTATTGGCATAGGCCATCACCATTGCTGTATCGCTCAGGGTGATCTCCCTTACGGTTCCCTGTTGCTTTGCACCCGCCGCACCTGCCTTATGCCCGCCTCCAAAGGAACCGATCAGCACATTGGTCAGTGAGCGGTTCATCGCCTTACACATCAGGATGGTGAGTAAAGTACCAGCAGCACCCACCAGGATCCCACCGGTCAGCATGGCTTTGTTATCATACAGGAACCCCCCACAGGCCGCTGCCACGCCGGTAAAAGAGTTCAGCAGGGAAATCACTACCGGCATATCGGCGCCGCCAATCGGCATCACAAAAAGAATTCCATAAATAAACGCAAAGAACCCGATCAGGATAAAGGGCAGGTAAATATTCCCGATAGTTGAACGATAAGCCAGCACAGCGGAAACAAGTACCAGGGCCAGCACGATCATATTGACAAAATGCTGCCCTTTGAACGAAAAATCTTTTACCCGGCCATTTAATTTACCCCAGGCAATGATACTGCCGGTATAGGAAATTGTACCGATGATCGCACCGGCCACAATCGTGATATAGAAACCCACCGGTACCAGTTCATGAAAAGGGGTATCCGGCGCCCCCTGGCGATTGCGGTAAATATGATAAAACTCCGCGGCGGAGATCAGGGCCGCACAGGCACCCCCCATCCCGTTGAACAAACTGACCATTTCCGGCATGGCGGTCATCTTCACTTTTTTCGCGGCATAAGTTCCGGTAACGGCACCGATCAGAATACCCCCGAAGATCCAACCGTAATTATGCAGTTTATGTCCATCACTGTCTGTATACAGGAAGATGGTACCGAGGATCGCAATCGTCATACCGGTGGCGGCCACCAGGTTGCCGTTCCGGGCCGTAGCCGGGTTCGACAACATTTTTAATCCCAGAATAAATGTCACCGAAGCGATCAGGTAACAAAGCGTAAGTATATTAAGTTCCATAATTGATTCGTATTACTTTTTCTTCTTCTTAAACATTTCCAGCATCCGGTCGGTCACCACAAAGCCACCCACCACGTTCAGGGTACCCAGGATCACCGCGAGGAATCCCAGCGCCAGGGCGAGGTAATTATCGCTTTCGGCCTTGCCCATGACGATGATAGCACCGATGATCACCACCCCGTGTATGGCATTGGCGCCACTCATCAGCGGGGTATGCAGTACACTCGGTACGTGACCAATGACCTCAATGCCCACGAAGATCATCAGGACGACAATGTAAATGATCTGCTGGTTAACCGTGATCCAGTTCAATAAAGAGTCCATATTATTGTTTTATACGTTCGTGGGTGATTTGCCCGTTATGAGTGATACAACTTCCCTTTACCAGGTCATCATCCCAGTTCAGGTTCAGTGTTCCTTCCTTCGTTATGATCAGTGACAGGAAATTCAGCACGTTCTTGCCATAGAGTTTACTGGCATCTGAGGGCATGGTGGACTGCAGGGAAGAATTCCCGATAATGCTGACGCCCCCATGCACCACGGTCTCATTGTTCTTTGTCAGCGGGGTATTGCCACCGGTGGCCGCTGCCAGGTCGATGATTACGGACCCGTTCCGCATCGCATCGATCATTTCCCCGGTGATCAGTATCGGCGCTTTCTTACCCGGGATCTGCGCCGTGGTAATTATTATATCTGCTTTAGCCGCGCTTTCTGCAATCTTCGCTTTTTGCCTTTGCATAAAATCCTCAGACTGCTCTACCGCATACCCACCAGCCTTGCTGGCATCCGCCGCCCCTTCCACTTCAATGAATTTGGCACCCAGGCTCATTACTTCCTCCTTTACGGCAGGACGGGTATCAAAGACTTCCACCATGGCACCCAGGCGCCTGGAAGTGGCGATGGCCTGTAAACCGGCCACACCGGCGCCAAGGATCAGCACTTTGGCAGGAGCAATGCTTCCTGCGGCCGTCATGAACATGGGAAAATACCGGCCGTATGCATTGGCCGCTGTTAAGACGGCTTTATAACCGGCAATATTGGCCTGCGAGCTCAGCACATCCATTGTCTGCGCCCTTGTGGTACGGGGCAGCATATCCAGTGAAAATGTGGTTAGACCCGCAACGGCCCAGCTTTTCATCTGTTCTATATTAAATAAAGGCTGGTAAACGCCGATAAGGATCTTTCCCTGCAAACCGTTTAATTCAGTGGCGGCCGGCGGGTGCATACAGAGGATCATATCTGCTGATTTAAGCAGCTCTGTACGGTTTTTTATCACCGCTCCGGCTTTCTCATAATCCGCATCACTGCAATACGCTTTTTCGCCGGCGCCGGTTTCTGCAAGTACTGAAATTCCTTTTTTGGTAAGGGTGGCCACCGCTTCTGCCAGCAAAGAGACTCTTGTTTCATGGGCAGGTTCTTTCAATAAGCCAATCGTCATAAGTAGATCTTGTTAAGATAGAAAATTGAATTTTCTGTAGGCGTGAAGGTATTGATTTTCCCGTGAGCCGCACAGTCATTCGTATTGATTTTATTCACCTGCGGGCCTGTTATTGGTCAGGCTCAGTACCTGATTTCAACAGATTGTTTTTCCCGGAATTCCCTTCGGAATACCACGATCCCGATAAAAAAAAGGTCGATACTGCAGCGTACGGCTGAATGCGCTTTTATGACCGCCCATGCATTCTCCATTTCCGGGCTCCAGTGTATATCGTCAAATATGAAAATGCTTTCATTTGTCGCATGCGGCAGCAGCGCTTCAAAATACCGGAGAGTGGGTTCCAT
>JBBIGW010000116.1:0-11994 GCA_037447355.1 Bacteroidia bacterium
TTGGTTATAAACTCAATGATAAAAGTATAATCGGTGTGGGTGCCAGCTATAAACTGGGCTGGGGGCAGAATATTCAGCATATCCGGTTTAGCCACCAGGGACTGGGAGCAAGGAGTTTCATCGACTGGAAACTGAAAGGGGCAATATGGATCAGCGGGGGATTTGAGATGAATTACCGGTCGGAGATCAGGAATATTGACCAGTTGAAAGATTATTCTGTATGGCAAAGAAGTGGGCTGATTGGGCTGAGTCGTTCAGTGCCGGTTAAAAGTAAATTTTTCAAAAAAACCAAAGTAATGCTGCTTTGGGATTTTCTGAGTTATGAGCAGGTGCCGAGGGGGCAGGCGCTGGTGTTTCGGGTGGGGTATAATTTTTAAAATAATTACAAGCTAATAAATATGGTACGTAGATTTTTATCTGTTTTTTCTATGCTGATGCTTCATGTATTAGTTAGTGGACAGGAGTCGCAAGCAAAGCTGGAGAAAGTAATTCCGCAGTCACCAACAGCGGCGTCTCTGGCAAAATACGGTGATATCCCAGTCAACTATTTTAGCGGGGCGGCTAATGTTTCAATTCCGCTTTTTACCGTGGGCGCGGGAAAATTGCAGATTCCAGTTTCTCTGAATTATCAGTTTAACGGGCTTAGAACTGAAGAGATTGCGAGTTGGGTTGGTTTGGGATGGTCCTTGCAGGCAGGCGGTGTCATAAGCAGAACAGTTCGTGGAATACCTGACGAAAGTGCTAACGGATACCTCAATCCGGCTACCATGTCCGTAGATTATATGACTAATAATCCTTCAAACCCTGCAGTTGTCAGCAATCTTAAGGAAGCCGGTCAGGGGCGTTATGATACAGAACCTGATATTTTTTATTATAATCTTCCTGGTTATAGCGGTAAGTTTTATTTCAATCAGCAGGATCAGCAGTTCCATACACTACCAATTGAGAAAATTGATATTTCATACAATTTTCAGACTGGTGCTTTTACAGTTATTACACCAGACGGGAATAAATATTTTTTTGATCAAAAGGAATATACAATCACTACACAGGTTTGTGATGGGAATCTTAGTGGTGCTGCAACCCCTGTTGTAACGGCTTGGTATTTATCATCAATAAAAAACCCCAATGAAACTGAAGAGATAATATTTACGTATAATTCCGGTTATTACTCATTTGAAGGGATGAACAGTGAGACTAGATATTTTTTAACTGGTGCAGCAGGGGAGCCCTATGGATCGCCTCCGGATTATAATATGTCGATTTGTTCTCAATCGACAGTTCTTGAAACAAAACGTTTAAACAGAATCAGTTTCAGAGGAGGATATTTGGAGTTTTCCACGCAATCGACAGAAAGATGTGATTTGCCGGGCGATAAGGCCCTGCAAAGAATTGCGCTATATACATCTTCAAGCAATTTAATAAAGGCATTCACATTTAGCTATAATTATTTTGGAAATAGCGGATGCAACTATCCAAACAGCAATTATATGCGGCTTAAATTGGTTAGTGTTTCTGAAGAGCCTTCTACTGGAACAGTAAATATTAACCCGTATCAATTTGAGTACTATGAAGATCTTGGTTTCCCCAGCAGATTGTCTTATTCACAGGATTACTGGGGTTTTAATAACAACGCATCTTACAATCAAACGTTAATTCCACCGACAATTTATAATAATGCAGGCACGCCATTATATTTCCCAGGCGCCAATCGTCACCCAAACTTTGAAGGGGCGAGGTTGGGAGGAATGAAAAAGGTTACTTATCCTACAAAAGGCAGTTCAGAATTTTTTTATGAGAATAACGAGGTGGCGGACCCGATGATTGAGCCTGATATACAGTGGATAAATCAAATCCTGGAAGGCGATCATGTCGGGGTTCAAACTATTTATGAAAAGACATTTACAGTAAACGAGACACCTAACGCTTTTAACGGATTTAATAATGGAGCTATTGTTTCTGTTAGTGTTACAGAGCCTGGTTGCGATATCACTCAGGGCACCACTTGTGCCATTCTTTCCCTGGAAGGTCTTACGCCGGGAACTTCGGGGTGGGGTTATCTGACCGCTTACAATATAAATGGATTTTACCTGCCAAATGGGACGTATAAGATGAAAGCAGTATTTAATCAGGTTCCTGCGATGTTCCAGGATTTTTATTGGATATTCCGTTCAATCAGACCCCACTTTTCCGCGGGATACTGACCCCTCTGTTTTAACTACTATTTTTGGATTTACTCATACTGGTTACTGGTAGTAAGCTACATTAATTTTTATTTTTTTCCAAGTCGGTGATACTATCTGACAGATTGTCTTTTTTTCGTCTCATGGATTCTCCTTTCATATCCAGACGATGTGCATCATGAACAAGCCGGTCCAGTATTGCATCTGCAATGGTTTGTTCACCGATGACTTCGTGCCATAGACTTACCGGCACCTGGGAGGTGATGATAGTGGAGGCTTTACCATGCCGGTCCTCAATGATTTCCATGAGGGTGGAACGGCTTTGCGCATCAAGTGGTTGTATCCCAAAGTCATCGATGATCAGCAGGTGCTGTCGTTCTACACGGGCCAGTTCTTTGATGTAGGATCCATCGGCTTTAGCGATTTTCATTCTCGCAAAGAGTTTTGTACTGTGCTGGTATAATACACGGTATCCGCTGCAGCAAGCCTGATGTCCGATAGCCGAAGCCAGGTAGCTTTTCCCAATACCGGTACTGCCCGTCAGAATGATGTTTTCCTTTCGTCGGATAAATTCACCGTCTGCCAGACGAAGCACCTGGTTTTTATCCACCCGACCGGCTTCGAAGTTCAACTGTTCCACGGATGCCTTATACCGGAAGCGGGCATCACGAAGGGCCCTTTCCAGTCTGCGGTTATAGCGTTCGTCCCATTCGGAGTCAACCAGGTGAGTGATCATTTCATCGGGAGTAAAGGTTTCATTTTTACCCGATTCAAGGGTTTGCTGGAAGGCCCGGGCCATACCCAGCAAACGCATTTGATTCATTTTTTCCAGATTCTGATTCATACTTTTTTGTTTTAATGATGAGAAAAGTGATTTATTGATAATAGTTGCCACCACGGATATTGGCGTGCGATGGCATATTGCTGACCACCGGATCTTCTTCGTATTTATCCAGCTGCTTTTTGAGGATATCCTCAATCGTCTTGTAGTTGTAATAACCAATTTCATGAGCACGGCGGCAGGCGTTGATCAGCCTGGCATTCCCAACCCGTTTGCCAAAGGATAATATACCCTGGCAGCTCTTATACGCTTGTTCCGGGTGCGCCTTGCGCGCCAGTACCTGACCGATATAGTATTCCACCACCGGATCAATGGCCCTGGCTTTATCCAGGAAGAAGGCCGGATTCCACTGCGTCACGTACTGGTGTTGCGGTGGCATATGCTCCGGTACTGTGGTGTATTGATGGGAACTGCGCAGCCGCTTATGCACGGCCACCAGCTTGTAGTTTTCAAAAAGTTCCACGACTGAACGGGAGTATTGTAACCGGAGTTTCTTACCAATCAACTCATAAGGTACACTGTAATAGTGCTGATCTTCGGTGAGGTAAATGTGTCCGTTTTTCATGACCGTCACCTGTTTGATACGGCGCATTTCATAGCGATCAGCAGGAAGTTCATGAAGCGTAGGCAGCTCCGCCAGCCATTGATCATAGCGGCTGCATCGTTTGCCACTTAACGGACTCTTGTTAAACACCGCCAGGTGTTCTGCGACAGCCCGATTAAGCTCCTCCAGCGGCAGGACTGCCCCCTCCGGCAAACGGGCATATATACGCTGATAAGCCAGTTTAACCATGTTCTCCACATGCGCTTTATCTTGTGGCTTTCTCACCCGGGCCGGTAAAATAGCAATGCCGTAATGATCGGCAAAGGTTTTAAAATTCTCATTCAGCTCCGGCTCATACTTACTCGCTTTAAATACGGCTGATTTCAGGTTGTCTGGTACAAGGGCAAGCGGGATACCCCTGAAAAAGTGAAAGGCATTTTCACAGGCTGCGATGAACTCCTCCACCGTTTGACTGCGCATGGCCTCCACGTATGCATACTGGCTCCACCCAAGGATAGCTACAAAGACCTGGGCTTCCTTCAGCTCTCCCGTGTCCGGATCAACGTACGGCAGCGTGTCGCCGGCATAATCCACGTACACTTTATCGCCCACCTTGTGTTCAATATGCATGGACGGATAGACCTGCTTTTTCCATTGGTCATAGTACTTGTAAAAAGTCGTTGACCGGTACCCGTCCGGGTGGCCCAACCGGTATTGCTCAAACTGTTGCGCAACCGTCATCCCCCGGCGGCGCATCTGCTTATCTACCTCCGGAAAAAAATCAAACAACTGCTTTAGCCGGCCCTCTACCAGTACCTGCTCCGGCGGGTGAAGCAATTGGTTTAAGTCATGATCGGATAACTTCTGCAACTCCTGCAGGCTGAGCTGAAGACGCTGCAGCAAAGTGATATAAAGCCGTACCGTGTTTTTAGAAATACATAACCGCTGGGCGATACGCTTTTTTCCCATGCCTTGCGCATGAAGCTTCATAATGTGACGAACCTTACTCATACTGATGTTTTTGTTAGCCATGGCTGTCTGATTTTTAGTGCAAGTTTGCACACTGTCAATCAGGCAGACCAACCAGGGGTATCAGTATGGTAAATCCAAGATTAATGGTAACTTTCAGTAGCTGAAACAGGGGTCAGTTTGACGCGGAATTGAGGGGGCACTTTGGCGCGGAAAAAGGGGGTCAGTTTGACGCGGTGAAAGGGGGTCTGTTTAGGTGGAATTTCCATTTTTATTATTCAATCAAATGGCAGACACCAATTAATAATGCGAGTTTTTTAGTAGGCGGGGTCCGGTTACAAAAAATTGTCAATTATGATGGATCAAACCATCAAAACGATGTTATAAAAAAATATAGTTACAACTCTAGTGTGACTAATAAGTCTTCAGGAAAAGTTTATGGTAACCCGTATGTATATACATCTACTTTTTATCAGGAGCATTATTATTCAGTTACAGGTGGTAACGCGTGTAACTCGGGCATTTATTACCGGCAATTCTTAAAAAGATTTTCGCAGAGTTCATACCCGCTTGTTTCAGCTGGTGGTTCTAATTATGTCGGATATGAAGAAGTTTCGGAATATTTTGGGGAAAATGGAGAAAATGGGAAAAAAGTTTACAATTTTCAGGCCTACCCTGATTTGATTAATAGTAGTTTCCCTTTTACGCAAACTAGCAGGGAATGGCGAAGAGGATTGTTGCAAAATGAGAAAGAATTGTCTTCCACCAGCGATCTTAAAACTGAGACTTCATATCTATATAGTGAGTTTGATCCGTATAATATTGAAGTGACGAGAGTATCACCTGGCATTAAATTGGGCTTTAATACCAGTGCGTCCACTGGAGGGTCTTCCGAGTGTGGGAATAATATGTATCCTGGAAGAGCGAATCAACTTACCTACAGACCGCATAGCAGCTCAAGTTGATGGTACAAAGGGTTTAAATAAGATGACTGCCGGCTTAGGGATGTCAGTTCTTCATGAAATGGGGCACACCTTTTTACACGGCAAGCTACTACATAGCGATGCAGAGATGAATGGTTTTGGTGTAATTGGAGATATTGATAAAAGGATGAATCAAATAAGAAGAGAGATGGGACAAAGTTGGGGCCAACGGTTGTCTTATACCTATGTAAATGTGAATGGTTATAACTACACACCTATGACTAATGCATCATTAAAGGCAATTCAAAATGTTTTACCGGCTCTTAGAGTAGGAGCTACAAATGTTACAATGCCGACGACGGGAGTGATTAAACAAAAGAGTAGCATTATGGGTCAGGTATTAGGATATGAATAATATTAGAATATCAAACTAAGTATATGAAAAGTTTGTACAGTTATTTTTTTCTTTTTATAATTCTTAATCTGCAAATTGAAGCTCGTTATGAAAGGCACAATCAATTTTGCGGAGGGATGAATGGTACAGATATAAAATGGTCTTTGGAGATAAATGAAAACAAGACGTACGCTTTACAAATCACCTCAAGAAAAAATGAATATTTGAGTAAGCCTAAGACAACATTTATAGCAGGTACATGGCAGGTAGAGGCAGATACGGTAAAGTTGTCCAATTGGAGCAAAACGGATAACCTGCTCATTTTTTATAAAAAGGATAACAAATTAGTATTCCAAAATAGTAAATCAAAGTTCCAGAATAAAGATTTAATATATCTGGACTATTTGGAGAAACAGGTAGATTAAACATTTTCAAAAAAGAATAGTTAAAGCCCTCAAACGAGGGCTTTAATGTTTTAAGAAGCAAGAGATCCGTCGCATCATGTACACCACCAATATCATCGAAGGCTTCCATCGTCAGCTCCGGGCTGTAACCAAGACCAAGGAAGCCTTCCAGGGTGAAGATGCATTAATGAAGCTGTTGTTCCTGGTGCAGGAAAATATAACCGCCAAATGGAATAAACCAGTACACAACTGGAATCAGACCCTGGCTCAGTTATCGATTATCTTTGGAGAAAGGTTGAAACTGAATATCTAAGTAAATGAAAACTGACACAGTTTATGTAATACTACCATGATTTCTTATCTTAGGGAACCCGTACCAGAGACATCCTGTAAGCTTCCCCTTTTTTCAACCCAATGTCAATATTATAAAATGGTTTGGTATTAACCGGTTACCAGGTTCGCCTTACTTAGAAACTCATCCAGCAAGGGGTTAAATTGCTCCGGCCGTTCCAGCATGGGTACATGACCGCATTCATCAATCCAGTAGAGTTCTGCTTTGGGAAGTAACCGGTGAAAACTTTCAGCCACTTCGGGCGGGGTGATGGTATCCTGCTTTCCCCAGATCAGGCAGCAGGGAATATTGATCCTGGATAATTCCTTTTCTACATTGTGCCGGATCGTGGACTTGGCGAGAGATACGATCTGGATGGCTTTCCGGCTGTTGACCGTGGCATAGATCTCATCCACCAGTTCCTTGGTGGCCACTTCCGGATTATAAAAAGTCAGTTCTGTCTTGGTCTTGATATACTCATAATCCCTGCGGCGGGGATAAGTATCACCCATCCCGTGTTCATACAGGCCCGAGCTTCCGCTCAGGGTCAGGGATTTTACTTTTTCGGGATATTTCAGTGTATATAATAACGCTATATGCCCGCCCATGGAATTACCCAATAGATGGAACTGATGCAGTCCCAGTTCTTCCGTCACCTCCTGCAAAAAACGGGTAAGGGTGAAAATATCAACGCAAAACCCCATTTCATAAAAAGGAAAGATGGGAACAATGACCCGGTGTGTTTGCCGCAGGTGCTGGATCAGCGGGTTAAAGTTCCTGACCGAGCCAAAAAGACCATAGAGGAGAATGATAGGTTCTCCCTGTCCTTCATCGGTGAAACGCAGACCTGTATTTTTGGCTGGATTTAATTTCATAGCTGATCATTATACCGATCCAAATCTAAATGATTATCAGTTAACGTTAACGCATTTATTTCCGGCCATTTGGCCTTAACCCGGAAGGCGGATGATGCCTTGTTCCGGACGGGAAAGTAAGGAAATTAATGAAGGCAGCCAATGATCAGGAGTCCTGTTTTTTAATTTTTTTTATCCCCTTTTCCCGGAAAAAAATTTGTTTAACCAATCGTAGTCTACTAAATTTGTAGACAAATAAATAAACACGCTGCCCGGCAGTTAAATCCGGCGGTTACCGGATGTCAATGGCCGGAGCAGCCCGGGGCGGTTTTTATCAATAAAAAAATGAGGAATTGGAAAAGATCTATTTAAGTGATTCGGGTCCCAAGGTATCGCCGGCTATTTATGGTTTTTACCGCTGGGGCGCCCCGGATGTAAACGAGGATAAAATGGAGCGGATCGTGCAGCTCTGTCTCGAACAGGGGATCAATACATTTGATCACGGGGATACCTATGGAGGATATGCCTGCGAAGAGCTGTTTGGAAACGTATTCAGGAAAAGCAGCATTCGCCGGGAAGACCTGGTGCTTTTTACCAAATGCGGGATCAACCTGCCACACCCGGCCCGGCCTGATTACCGGGTGGTGCATTACGATACCTCCCGTGAGCATATTATCCACAGCCTGGAAAATTCGCTCCGGAAACTCCGCACCGATTATGTGGATGTATTCCTGCTGAACCAGCTGGACCCCCTGTCAAACCTGGAAGAAACCGCCATTACATTAGAGAAACTGAGGGATTCGGGCAAGATCAAAAATGTGGGAGTAGTAAATTTCTCTGTATTCCAGCACCAGTTGCTGAGTTCGTACCTGCGTGTTCCCATTGTGACCAATCATATTGAACTCAACCTGCTCAATACCGCGGCCTTTGACAACGGACAGGTGGATTATATCAAACAAAAATACATGCGTCCCCTGGCCAGCTCCCCGCTGGCGGAAGGAGAAATTGCCAACAGCATTGAAAAAACACCGCTGCGTCTCCGGGCAAAACTGGAAGAATTTGCCCATAAATACAATACCCATTTTGAATCCGTGGCCATAGCCTGGCTGTTCCGCCTGGGAGCATTGCCCCTGATCGGTACCACGGATGAACAACGGATCCGGAATGTGGCTGCTGCCTTTCATATCCAGCTGGACCGCCAGGATTGGTATGAATTGTATTCCGTATCCCGGGGACAGCTTTAAAAAATTCGTATGCAATTGAATTACCTGGCACTTGCAGTTCCATTCTTTACCGGGTTGATGTACCTGGAATATTACCTCAGTCAGAAAAAGGGGAGGAAAGAACAATTTCGTTTTAATGAGACGGTGGCGAATATCAATGTGGGAATAGCCGAAAGGCTGTCGGACGTTTTTGCGGCGGGATTGTTTTATTTTTTCTTCAGCTGGATCCACACTCATTTTGCCCTCTTTAATATCCATCCCGGTCTCATTACCTGGATCCTGCTTTTCCTGTTTACCGATTTTATGTGGTACTGGTACCATCGCTTCGGGCATGAGGTCAACCTGTTCTGGGCCGTGCACGTGGTACACCACCAGAGTGATGACTATAATTTTACGGTATCCGCCCGGATCACGGTATTCCAGGCTGCCGCCCGTTGTTTGTTCTGGTCGGTACTTCCATTGATCGGCTTCCCGCCGGCAATGATCACGATCTTCCTGCTGATTCACGGGACCTACCCGTTCTTCACGCACACGCAACTGGTAGGGAAATTGGGATGGCTGGAATATTTCCTGGTGACCCCTTCTCACCACCGGGTGCACCATAGCAGCAATCCGCAGTACCTCGATAAGAATTACGGAGATGTGCTGATCATCTGGGATAAACTGCTGGGGACATTTGCCGAAGAAAAGGAAACCCCGGTGTACGGGCTGACCAAGCCCCTCAACAGCCATAGTTTTCTCTGGCAGCATTTTCATTTCCTGCTGGAAATCGGAATCGCCTTTAAAAGAGCAAAAGGTTTCCGGGCAAAAGCGAGGGCCCTGTTTGGCAGGCCCGATGATATCGATCCGCGGATCCGGATGAGCCTGGAACGAAAATTTTCCTATAAAGAAACACAAATAAATTATTCAGGTACCTTAATCGGGTATATCCGCTTCCAGACTATTTTATCGCTGCTGCTTCTGTTCCTGGTTATCTTCTTTGAATATTACCTCGGTACTGCCCAGTTGATCTGCCTCTCTCTTTTCATTGTGCTGAGTGTCATTACCACGGGCAGTATGCTGGAACAACGGCGCTGGATCTTTCACCTGGAGTTTGCCCGGGTGGGACTGCTGGGGGTGCTGGCCTGGTTTACCTTCCCGTATTTTAACCTGTCAGTTTTTCTTACCGGGCTGGCATTGGTGGTGGTGTATTTTTACCGGAGTATCGGCAACCGGTATTATGCTTACCTGTACCGATAAAAAAATCACGGAATTTTTTTTAAAATAAATAGTCTATAAAATTAGTGGACTAATAAAATTGCCTTTATCTTTGAAAAAAATCGGGTATGAAAAGAAAGGTAGCGGGATGGTTGATCGGTTCATGGTTTTTCCTTCAGAGCAGCTTTATGCTACCGCCGAAAGGGAAGATCACCCTGGTAAAAGGAGTGGTGCTGTCGGAGAAAACCGGGCAACCCGTCAAAGGCGCCCTGGTGTACGTGGTCCTGGGAGAAGAAGAAGCGCTGAGTAAACCCAATGGAGACTTTACGCTTGAAACAACAAAGAGCGCGCCCTTTGAAGTAGTGACGGAACATTGGGAGTATCAAAAAAATTCGGTTGAACTGAAAGAGGCGGGACAGAAGCTGGTAATCCGGTTAAAATCCCGGCAACGGTAGTTCAGTAAAAGAGTACGGGCAGCGGCCGTGTTTTGATTAACCCATACGGACCGCTGTCCAAATCGTAAGCGTTACGTGGCCGAGCGGCGAGGCAAAGGTCCGCAAGACCTTTTACGAGGGTTCGAACCCCTCCGTAACCACTATACAAGTGGCAAGCATTCGTCAACGGGCTGTGTTTCTACACGGCCCTGTATTTTTTCTTCCTGAAACGAACAATTGTTTCTTGAATGATTGTCATTTATTGCGCTGCCCCGGGCTGTTTTTACCTGTTTCCCTTTCCGCACGTATCTTTGCCGCCAGACTATTGATACAATTAAAATGGCAAAACAAAGACCGGCAACCCGGGCAATCAGGGTGCAGACCAAGAAAACAGCGCAGAAGGAACATTCCACCCCTTTGTTTCTGACCAGCAGCTTTACCTATGATTCCGCAGAGGATATGGCCGCTGCTTTCGCCAGCGATTCCCCGGAAGTGAATATCTATTCCCGTTTCTCCAACCCCGGCGTGGATGAATTTGTCAATAAGATCGCTTCCCTCGAAGGCGCTGAAAGCGGGGTGGCCACCGGTACCGGGATGGCCGCGATCTTTTCCACGTTCATGACTTTCTTAAGCAAGGGGGATCATATCGTTTCGGCATCCGCTGTTTTTGGCTCAACGCATACCATCCTGACCAAATATTTACCGAAATGGGGAATTGACTATTCCTACTTCGATATGAATAAACCGGAGACCATTGAACCGCTCATCCGGCCCACTACCAAGATCCTGTACCTGGAAACACCCAGTAACCCGGGACTGGATATTATTGACCTGGAGCTGGTGGCTGCTATTTGTAAAAAACACAAAGTTTTATTGGTGGTGGATAACTGCTTTGCCACACCGGCTGTGCAGCAACCTATTCAGTTTGGGGCGGACCTGGTGCTTCATTCCGCCACTAAATTTATCGATGGACAGGGACGTGTGCTGGGCGGCGTAATCGTGGGCCGGAAAGAACTGGTTCACCCGCTTTATCTTTTTATCCGGAATACAGGACCTTCCATGAGTCCTTTTAATGCCTGGGTGCTGAGTAAAAGCCTCGAGACTTTATTTGTCCGGATGGACCGGCATGCGTCCAGTGCCCTGCAACTGGCTACTAAACTGCAGGGACATGCGAAAATAAGTTCGGTCAAATATCCTTTCCTGGAAAGTCACCCGCAATATGCCATTGCCAAAAAGCAAATGTCGAACGGGGGAGGTATTGTTACTTTTGAATTAAAAGGAGGAGTGGAAAGCGGCCGTAAATTCCTGAATGCCCTGCAGCTGATCTCCATGACCAATAACCTGGGCGACAGCCGGACCATTGCTTCTCACCCGGCTTCCACCACGCATTCCAAACTGACGGAAGCGGAAAGACAATCGGTGGGGATCACCCCGGGCCTGATCCGGATCTCCGTGGGACTGGAAGACCTGGCCGATATCATGGATGATCTGCTCCAGGCGCTGGATAAGGCCTGATTACTTCTTCTTCCGTTTTGCAAGTTGCTGCAATGTGGCCCGCATATCTTTATGCAGCGGCGCTTCCAGTTCAACCGGGTGGCCATCCATATCCCGGAATGACAACTGAAAGGCATGCAGGGCCAGTCTCCCGAGAATGGGGCGTTCTTCTTCTTCGCTTTTGGAAAGTTTGAATTTTGATT
>JBBIGW010000117.1:0-11851 GCA_037447355.1 Bacteroidia bacterium
TCGGGTTTTCGTTTTCCCTTGCTTGACACGCTGGGGAATATTCCGGGCCTGATTGACCTTTCGGTCGGATTGACCGGCCTGCAGATAACAGGGGGTTTGGCGCTATGGCTTAAAGGCATATGAAGCCGGCAAGGATGTTCAACAGATTTGTCGGGAGCTTAAGATCAACCGGGCTACGTTTTACACGTGGAAAAAGAAGTATTCCGGGATGGATGCGGAATTACTTCGGCAGTTTAAAGAGATGCAACGTGAGAATGCGGAGCTGAAGCGTACGTACGCCGATCTGAGCCTAGATCATAGTATTCTGAAAAAAGTGATTGAAAAAAAGCTTTAGGGCCCTGCCAAAAAAGAACATTAGCGGCAAAGGTGGTGCAGGAGGAAGGCGTGAGCATTGTCAGGGCCGGCAGAATCATCCAGCTTGACCGATCGCTGTTTTATTATCAACCGGCTAAGGACGATAGTGCCGTGGAGGCAAAGCTGTCAAGCTATCTGGGCAATAAAGTTCTTTGTAACCGGGGTTGTCCGGAGCTTTATAAACGCATGCGCCGTGAAGGGTTGCCCTGGAACCACAAAAAGGTCGAACGGGTCTATCGCAAAATGGGGCTCAGTAAACGTCGCAAAATCAAGCGCAGGATATCCAATCCGGAAAAAAGACCATTAGTCCAACCCGATCTCATGAATATGGAAGTCTCCTATTCGTTCCCGGCAGAACGGGTTATAGCAGTGCTTGAGCAATGTATTGAATGGCGGGGCAAACCACAAAGGATCAGATCAGATAACGGAACTGAATTTACAGCCATTAAAACCCAAAAGTTCTTTAGCAATACTGAAATAGCACACATCCTAATCCAGAAAGGCAAGCCTACCCAAAATGGGTTTATAGAACGGTTCAACAGGAGTTATAGAGAAGGCGTACTTGACGCTTTTATCCTTAGCTCAATAGATCAGGCCTGAGAAGAAACATCAATCTGGATGGAGGATTACAACAACAACCATCCGCACAAAAACCTTGGGGGCAAACCTCCGCTGGAATACAGATGAAATTATTTTTAGTAATCAAAGGGAAACGGATTAATTTAATAGTTCAAAGCTGTAGGAAAAAAGGGGTACTTACACAAGCCCTTTATGTTAGGCGTCATGTTAGCGCGCTTTCAACCAATTTAACCAACAGAAAATAAAATTCTTAATAACAGAGGATACACATATTGGATATAGACAGTCCGGACATAACTAATAGGTATTCAAACAATTTTATCAAAACCAAGTACGATATGAAAAATAACTATTGGATACTAAAACTTACAGGATGCGTATTAACGGCACTAATCATCGCGGGGTGTTCAAAGAAAATGGATAATACAGTTAAAACCATAATTATAAAAACACTTGATGCATCCAAATTAGATTTTGCAAGCGCAATATCAGGTGGGTTAATTACCGAGCAAGGTGATCTTCCGTTGTTAGAAAAGGGTATTTGTTATAATACCTCACCTGGTCCGACTATTTCCAATTCTGTAATTCTTTCAACTAACGCTACGGATAGTTTCAATTGCACATTAAATGGATTAACACCCGGTGCGCTCTATTATATCAGGGCCTTTGCAAAGAATGATGCGGGAATATATTATGGGAATGAAGTTTCATTCAGAATGGGGTTTCCGGTTGGTAAGATCAACTATGATGCCGTATACTATCCTTTCATTGGAACACCTTTTGCCTATCATGTAAATAACATCATGTATATTTATGACGGGCAGAGTTATTTCTGGAATACGTTCGTTTATGCTAATCGCGATACATTTTACCGCGCCGATGGGCTGGTAGATTCTTTTGGAGTGAATAAAGGTTGT
The DNA here is from genome assembly GCA_037447355.1 of Bacteroidia bacterium. Classification (GTDB taxonomy): domain Bacteria; phylum Bacteroidota; class Bacteroidia; order Chitinophagales; family Chitinophagaceae; genus JJ008. The sequence goes on from JBBIGW010000117.1 coordinate 1,851, forward strand.
GTCGCATTAGTTTCCAATATTGACCCCTCACAACAACCCTTCTATCCCAATTATATAGGGAGTTATTATAAGTTTTCATTTTTCAATGACACTGCTGTGGGAAACCTTCAGTTTATGGTACCGACTGATCATTTTCCTTCAGTCGACAGCATACCTGTAACGGGCGTTCCAGGAGCAGGAGGATTGCCAGGAGGCTATTCCCTGTTTTTCCATGGTGGCGTTAATTCGTTTTATAACGGCATTGTGAAAGCAGAAGTAAAAATCCCGCCAGCTCTTGATTTTGTAAGATCCGGCGATCACTTTTCATATGCCAATCCCCTTATACCTGCTATGGGAAACATTGACAGTGCGGATGTAGGTTTGTATATCAAAAGGTTTTCGGATAATGGGATTCACCCTAACTCAAAGGTCACTAAGACAATTGATGGAAATCTTACGGTGGATCTTTATTTCCATGACGGCGGTCGTTTCTCACTGATCAATTGCGAATTTTACAATATACCTTTTCAGAAAGTTCCTATGTAAACCACCTGGTTTTGCACCTGAGCTTTTGGCCCCTGAACTTGTTAAAGTTTCTGAGCAGCCCGGATAGCAATGTTGGCCTCCGCCAGAAAAAACAATTGAATCGCCGGGAAAATAAGGGAAATTTCGTAAACCAATACGTACGAACACACAACACTCAACTTGTCCGCACTACGGCTGACGTATCGGGCTTAAGAGCTTCTGGAAACCTGCTCAGCTTTATCAAGTTGGCTTTTACCTGATCTGTCATATTTTATGACCAATCAGGATGACGGAATTCTGATTCCGTACCGCGCCAAGCCGTCACGTTAGCGGCAAATAATTGACACATCCAATAAAATGAAAATAGCAATATTTTTTGCGCCACAGATCCGCTGATCAAAAAGGCTTATAGGTTGGGTGTTTAAGTTTACCGAACTGGCGTAACGGTTTCCCCCCGGGAAAGCAAAAAAAATACAGCAACCTAAGGGTTTAGTGCAATGGCTGGCTGAAGAATATATCCTGGGCTGTGGAATCGCTTTTCAGCTTCAGTACCAGGTTTCCACATTTTTTTCAGGATTTTAATTAAATCCAACAAGTGGCTTCGGTTCAGGTGCAGTACCCAGCTGACGAATCACAAATGCCACTGCACTAAGCCCCGGCCGTATGCAACATTTTAAGACCGACCAAACATCAGTGCCCTGATTATCGGGGCGGCTATTTATGTAAGAATAATTCATGCCAGGGAAGATGACCCGGGCGGTTTTATTGCCCTTTGCCTGCTGGCTGCTTTTATCGCTGTTGTGGTTGCCAATATGGCGGCCGTTTTTGAAAAAATTGTACCACAGGGAACGGATATACAATCAAAAAATGAAAGCCTGAAAGAACAGGCGGAGAGAAGCTGATCCGGTAGCTTGCCTGGTATTATCCCTGCCTGATTACACAGCAAACGGACTAAAAATGTCTCCTCCGGAAACCTGATTTCAGCTGAATTGCCGAACTTTATACAAGAAAACATCCTGAACTGACCCGGCTGTTTTTTACCGGACCAGCCAGCCCCAAGTGTATTGTTTCACCTTCTGCAAAAAAAGGAGGGTAAACAATGAAACTATTCACATTCATAACCGCAGTATTATTCCTGTGTTCCGGGATTGCCCTGGGACAGAACGGAACATCCATCGTTATCCACGATAATACCAGCCCGGCAAACGGCGGGGAAAATGCCACCGCGGATCTCCGCAAGGAAATCGAATCCGCCCTAAACCGGGATGAACCCTGTACCGACCTGCTGGACGATGAGGATATCCGGAATGTGATTGAAAGTGAACGGGAGAAAAACCTGCTGGAAGGGGGCGACCCGCAGCAGGTACTGACTGATATCGGCAACCTGATGGGTGCCAGCTATGTCATGAGCGTTTCCGCTACGCCCGGCCCGGGGGGAAATAGTACGTACACAGTGTTTGTGATGGATCCGAAGACGGCAACCACCGTTGCGCGACAGACCGGGACGGATGCCAAACAAATAGCCAATAATATTGTGGGGCAAATGGGAGCAGCGCTGCCGGATAACTGCAAACCGCACTGGGTGGGGGAAGTGAAATACCAGTATTCCTCCAATGAAACCAAAACAACCAAAGATGCCGGCGCCATGCATGCCGGCACCCGGAACACCAAGCGTAACACTACCGAAACCTACACGGCCCAAAGCAGTATTGTAGCCACGCTGCTGCCGCCTAAACCGGGCAGCAATGTCTCCGCCAGCAAGACGATTGCCCGGGTGTGGATGAGAATGAAAACCGTATCCGAAAAGAAACAGGAGACCGTGGGGGAAGTGTACTGCCGCCTGAAAGGGCAGAATCCCACCTGGAAGGGATACAATATGACCTATACGGAAACCATGACACAATCAGGCGGTGGCGCAGACAACCTTCCTGTACATATCTCCCTTGACAATGAAGGCAACTACAAAATTGTTGTCAGTTCGCCCAGTGGCGTAATGCTGGGCAAATTTGAAACGGACCGCTCGGAATCAAGCTGCGGGAAAGAGAAGGCTCCGGAAAAAAACGCGATCAGCATGGAGGAGCAAAAAATTGACGCATCCGGCTTTGATGTCAGCGGTAAAACAGGCCCCAAAAACCGGGATTCCCTTGCGGGCTCCAAAACGATGCCCGACGGGAAAACAAAAATTACCTGGAATCTCCGGTTAGTCAAACCGAAGACAAAAAATTAACCACCCGGCAAATCAATTCACCAGAAAAGCTGATTGGTGAAAAAGGATAAATTGCATGTCAGTTATCATTATTGTCCGGGTAAAAGTAATTATTAATTACCCAAACGCTTGCCTGCATGAGTTTGAACGATTTTTTTCATATGCTGTTATGGCTGGGAGCCGCCCCTTTAAGGAAAGAGCCCCAATGTCGCTGTATGTGTTTTTCTCCATGCTTTGTAAGTGTCTTTAATAAATCCAAATAATTCTACATAACTCATCAGGTGCAGGCGGATCACGGTGATCATATTGGCAAATGACTTCCTTATAACCCCGGTAAAACTAAGTAAATTACCTATTTTTACTACTCACCCAAAATCAACTACAGATGAAAAAAGCATTTTTATTATTGGGTTTCGTAATCTTATGCTCCTGCGGATGTGGGGGAATTCACACTCCCTTTTCCTATACCAAACATGAAGATGTTAAAGAGCCGGGAGGATTTAATTTTGTGCTGCTTGAATCAGGGGAGATGATCAAAACAAAAATAATCACCGCTAAATCCAGGTATTTTACCCTGGATAATAAGACCCTTGATTCGAAAGATGTTAAGGCGTACCAGACAAACTACTCCTATGCCGCAAAAGTTACCGGGCACGATTTTTTTGTAAACAGGATAGTGAGAGGTAAAATTAACGTGTACAGCAACAAATCGGTTGGCCAGAATGACCTTGGGAGCGGTGGTGGCGTAAACGCTGTAAATGTATCCTATTATGTGCAAAAAGGATCAACCGGTGACGTTGTTGAGATGACCCCGAAAACTTTAAGAGAGATGCTCAAGGACAATGAAGAGGCTTTTAAAATTGTACATAAGATGAAAAACATTGTAGTCAATGTTCCCAAAATGGAAAAAGCCATTAAAATTTACAATGAAAACTAACCTTTTTTGCCGCTGCAACATCCTCAGAAAGCAATCATCCATATAAAATAACCGGTCATTCCTTTAGAAGTTTGGGTTGCCGCAATGAAGTGTTGTCAGAAAACAACAGCGGCTTTCAACAGCAGGTTTCCAAAACGGACCAGGTGGTTTTTAAGCTCCTGGTCAAACAGAAATAGCGCTTCCTTAAGTCTAAGCATTACGAGAGTCGGCGTACTGCAAATTTTCTCCCTGCATCATCCCATGCTGTCCACAAAATGAGATTTGACTTACAGAATTAACCCGCCCAAAATGCCAGGTTCTATAGAATAGCCATCGCAAAACATCACTACCGGCTACACAACTCTATATTTGCATACGTTTAACAAAAACCGGCTTATTTTTACGAAGCTTTATAAAAAATATTTATGACAAAACTATTACCCGTCTTTCTCATGCTCCTTGCTTTTACATCCTGCAGAAAAAATCATGATGCGGTTAGCGTGCCGCCTGCTTCAGTGAATTATACCCTGGCCGATTCCATGCATTTATCCGCCGTTACAATAAGCAATTTTCCATACCTGAACAGCAGGTACACGAATAAAACCTATTCCCGGGAAACCAATAAAGTAAAATCTCATTTTAAAGTGGAGGGCCCGGATATTATCCTGGTGTTTGAAGATACATCGGTCACAAACCTGGATACCGAACTCTCCTTAAAATTCCCCAACAAAACACTTTCAACTATTTCTGGTACATATGCTGCACAAAGCCATGACATTTTTTTCAAATGGCAGCAAAGTACCTCGCCGACCTCCGCAGTATTTTCCAACTATGCAAAGGCTGACACCTGCTCTGTTCAACTCGCCTACGATACTAAAACAAAAACACTCAGCGGAACTATCACAAAACTCAAATACCCTTTTGGAATTTATATCCCTTATTACCAGGAAGGCAGCACAGTAACACCCGGACTGAGTGATGATGTCTTTTTAACATCCGGGGGCAGTTTCAGGCAACATACCATTGCATTTCAGCATGTAGCATCCCTGTAATTTGCCATTTTTCTTTATTGACTTCCCGGGCAACCTGATTCCCCTTTAGCAATCACTCACCTGTTTGCAAAAGCCGTGTACTGTTTTATGTTCGCTTCAGCAGCGGAAAAAACTGACCCCTTAAATCGGGTCATTTTTTTCTTCACAACAAGATGCTAAAATTGTAATTTCAATCTCCAGGGCATGCGTTCGGGGCCTTTTGTAACAGGACCCAGCCATTGCCAAAACCCTGCTGTCAGCAATAGCAAACCGCAGACAGACATCCGAATAAATTGTTCACCAAACTATCTGATAAAGTGATTGTAGAAATACGTGAAGCACTGGAAACTGAAATCGAAATACTACTGGGTTTTGAAAAGGGCATTATTGAAACGGAAAGGCCTTTTGACAGTACGCTAAGGGAGGGTGAGATCCATTATTACGATTTAAACAGCCTTATCAGAGCTGACAGGGCCGTGGTATTGGTAGCTGTAGCTGATGATGAAATTGTCGGTTCGGGTTACGCGAAAATATTACCTGCTGAACCTTATCAGAAGTACACGGAATACGCCCACCTGGGCTTTATGTATGTAAAACCTGCATTCCGTGGCCAGGGCATAAATCAAAGGATTTTAAAAGGACTTACAGACTGGGCTAAAAAAAAGCAGTTAACAGAAGCCCGGTTAGAGGTCTATGACGAAAATACAATTGCTAAAAAAGCATACCTGAAAGCGGGGTTCAGGCCGAATTTATTAGAAATGCGGCTGGAAATTTAAACACAGCAGCAAAGCTGAATTATTCAGCCGGGCCGGGAATTACAGCCCTGGCGCATGGCCGCAGGCAAATTGACAATCACCTGCTGTTCTATACCAGTTGTTACCGGCTGTACTGGTATCTTCTGCCTTTTATTGTTATCTTCAGGTTTGGTTTTTTTGCCCGATGTTTCACCGGGCAGGCGACTATAAAATGCCGGCCTGTGACAAGCCCTGAACGGTGACCAGTATTCAGCAGCAACCAGGCTGCTGACAAAGTATTTTAGTATTAAAAGACAGATAACTGTTTTACTATTCAGGACTTTATTCGTACTGAGATCAACCCCTTTGGTGTTTATGCCAATAAAAAGCCGTCGTACGATCTAAACGCAGCAGGGAACCGGTTCGAGCTATCTGCACGGCTGACCTCATGTGCCATTTTTGAGTTAAATTAAACTGTATGACATTAGAACACGTTGCGATCTGGACAGACAGGCTTGAAGAACTGAAAGACTATTATGTAAAATATTTTAATGGCCTGCCCAATCAAAAATATACAAATGAAACAAATCAGTTTCAGAGTTATTTCCTTCACTTTAAATCAGGAGCCCGGCTAGAAATCATGTCCATGCCCGGTATTTCCGAGAATAAGAATGACCGGGTGGTTAAACAGCACAGGGGAATTATCCATTTAGCCTTTGGCGCCGGCAGTACTGCTGAAGTGGATGAAAAGGCAAAGCAACTCAAGGCAGACGGATTTAAAATACTAAGCGGCCCAAGAAAAACAGGGGACGGCTATTATGAATTTGAGACCCTGGACCCTGATTCAAACCGGCTGGAAGTCACCTGCCCTTACCCGGGCATTGTAAACAAATAAAATAAACCGCCATGACAAAGGGAAACAAAAAGGAGTTATCAGCAAAACAATATGATGAACTGCTCAAAACCCTGAAATCCCGGTTTGAGAAGAATATGAACCGTCATAAAGGGCTTGAATGGGAGAATGTACAAGCAAAACTGAAAGCCTGCTTTTCCGGCAGCCAGGACAGATCAGGAAAGCTTTGGTCGCTTTCTGAAATGGAAAGGACCGGCGGCGAACCGGATGTTATTGGGTATGATAAAAAAAACGGGACCTTCCTGTTCTGTGACTGTTCGGCGGAAAGTCCGGCTGGCCGCCGCTCCCTATGTTTTGACCAGGCCGCCCTCGATGCCCGGAAGGAAAATAAACCCGGGGGAGCTGCCCTGGAAATGGCCATGGCCATGGGCACGGAACTGCTGACAGCGGATCAATACCGGGCGCTGCAGCAATTGGGAAAATTTGACCAGAAAACATCCAGCTGGATACAAACCCCTGCGGCCATCCGTAAACTGGGGGGTGCCCTGTTCTGCGACCGGCGTTATGATACCGTGTTTGTTTACCATAACGGTGCAGAATCCTATTATGCCGCAAGGGGTTTCCGTGGCTCGCTCAGCGTCTGACGACGGTTCTATCAGGCAATATCGGGCAAGCCGCAGCATATAACCCAATAGGCAATTGCGACTGTCCGGATATTTTTCTTCCCTTAATAAATCGTTTGCCGGCAACCTATATGTCTGAATGCAAACAGGGGACGTGCCCGTGAGCCCGGTTGCCCTGGTTGAAAAATGCACAAATCAAACAAGGCGTTAAATAAACCCTTAAATTTTACAAGCTGCCTCCAATCAGAAAACAGGTTACTTACATTTACGTCATTCAACCTGGGGATGCCAGTGATCAGGTACGGGCAGCTAATCCATTTGATCCGGGTAAGAGCCGGTTAGACCGGCACTTTAAATAATGAAATAACCGTGAAAATGCAGATATAAAACGGGCCCGGGTCGTCAGTGGACAGCTGATCCGGTACAAATCCGGAATTCCATTATTAAACTAAATATAAAAAAACATGAAATCAGCCCTGATCACCCTTTTCCTCTTTGCCACTTTACCGGTGCTGGCACAGGACTCCACAAAAGTTGAACAATACTGTGAAGTAGTGGCTACCGGCAGACTCTTAAGCAATAAGGTAACTATTGATATTGACTATGGCGAAGGACGCAGCATCTGGAAGGACCACCGGTTAAGAACAGATGAAGGAAAACTCAAAAAATTCAATTCCGTTATTGATGCCATCAACTATTTGGGTAAAGACGGCTGGAAACTGGTGAACGCCTTTCCTATTTCCACAGGGAACAACCCCACGGTATATCATTATGTGTTCAGGAAGGAATTCAACAAGTCCGAAACGGATTAAACCATAACCCGGGCGAACCAGTCTCCGGCCGGCAATCTGCACAGGTACAGAATTTTATTTTACCCAATACGCGGAAACACCCCAACTACTTTATATTTACTGCCCAAATGAGTAAATAATGAAGACCTATTTTGTAGATTCATTTACCAATGAAAAATTCAAGGGGAACCCGGCAGCGGTTTGTATTACCGAAAGTGATTTGGAGAAAACGATCCGGCAAAACATCGCTACTGAAATCGGGTTTTCAGAAACCGCCTTTATTAAAAAAATAGCTGATTCCGTTTACAACATCAGTTTTTTTACCCCCAGGAAAGAAATCCCCCTTTGCGGGCATGCCACTCTAGCCGCTTCAAAAATAATATTTGAAACCACCTCACTTGAAACTATCAGCTTTATAACCGGTGAAAATGTCGAATTAAAGACCGGGAAAACAGCCGGCAAAATTGTAATGCAGTTCCCGGTTTATGAAATATCCGGAATGGATGTTCCAAAGACCCTGCTTATTGCCCTCGGTATTGAGGGAACAGTTTACACAGGATTCAGCCCTAAGAATAAAATTATTTTAATCGAGATACAGGACTCCGCTGCAGTAGCCGCCCTGGAACCCGACTTCCAGGCTTTGCTGAATTCCTATAGTGGCATCAATGGTGTTTTGGTAACTGCCCGTTCTGCCGATCCCGGCTTTGATTTTCATTACCGGTATTTCTGGCCCTGGGCCGGAACAAACGAAGACCCCGTGACAGGTGGTGTTCAAACCTTCCTTACCAAATACTGGGCAACCAAACTCAATAAGACCAAATTAAATGCCTTTCAGTCTTCCCGGAGGACCGGTATGATGATGACCGAACTGATGCAGGATAAGGTATTAATCTACGGTGAAGCCGTTATTGTATTTGAAGGGGAATTTAAACCCTAACTCTACGGGCGGGGAGCTGACCGGGATCCGGCTGGCTTCAGGCCCCTGCATTGAACCGCCATAATCAAGTGTATGAAAAATATTATCCTTTTCTTGTCATTATCCCTGCTGTCCTTTTGTGGGAAAGCGCAGGCGCCGGAAGAACGTATTGAGTCCGTTATTACAAAAGTATTTGACGGGATAGCTGAACAGAACCCGGAAAAGGTTCAATCTTACTGCACCACCGACGTAACCATTTTGGAAAATGGTGTACGCTGGAACTTTGATTCCCTGGCAACAAAAATTATTTCAAAAAAGTCCATCCCGGGTTTTACGCGTGTAAACAGGATCGATTTTATTGAAACCAGTATCCGGGGAAATATGGCCTGGACTTATTATTACAATGAGGCATCCGGCACCGCAAATGGAAAGCCCTACCGGGTTAAATGGCTGGAAAGTGCGGTCCTGGTACAAGAAATAGATGGCTGGAAAATCAGGCTCCTGCACTCGACCACACTGGAAAGGAACTGATGAATGACTCTGTACTACCCGCATAATTTTTTATCTTGCACCGCCATCACCCGCTTACAATATATTTTACAAAATTTACAATACCCTGGCAGTATGAAAAGATTTTTACCCCTGATTATCTTCCTGGCATTCCGGACCACTATGATAAATGCCCTGGACCTGCCGGGCTATATTGTAAATAACTCAGGTGATACGGTACGGGGACAAATCGTTTATACCCCGCCAAAAGCCAGGGGCCGGAACGGGACTTATGAAACAGACAGCAGCATGACCTGGAAAATCAGGTTTACCGCCCAGGCCGGGCAAAAGGAAAATTACAAACCCAAAGAAATCAGGGGGTTTGGATTCCAGCTTCACGAAATATGGATTCATTATGAAACCATAACTCCGCAAAAGGGAATGGCCGGCCTTGGCAAATACGAATTTTTCGGACGGCTCATTATTGATGGCCCTGTTAAAGGCTATGTTGGTATGGAAGGACTGGGTTATTTTAACCTGGACGAGGAAAAAACCCATGACTGGTGGTTCAAAACAAAAGGAGCTGGATTGAACGGCTTCATCTATGATCTTTTTTCCACGAAAAAAAAGAAACTGGCCCAGGAGTTAAAATACTTCTTTCAAATGGAAGATGCTTTTCTCGACAGCCTCCCGGAAAAAGTGGAAAAAGAACGGGTGTACAAAATAATCAGGTCCTATAACGACTGGAAAAAAGCTCATCCCTGAAATCCTGGTCTTCCCAAAACCTATTTTCAAGGGCAGCAGCGGCTGCATTCTTGTACCCGGCAACACGTTATGCTGCCGCCTCCTTATTGTACCTTCCCCTGTATTCCAATGGCGACATGCCGGTAATTTTCCGGAAAACTTCCCGAAACGCTTTTACATCCGAATAGCCAACC
>JBBIGW010000118.1:0-11651 GCA_037447355.1 Bacteroidia bacterium
GTTTCATTCATTTCTCCCTCGGTTAAACCCTTGGTAAAAAGATTGACACCAACAGGTATCTCCACCGGCGCAACAAAGTTCTTGCTGGCAGAGTCATATTGTAACACATACGTTACATTTCCGCTATACCCGTTAAAAGATTTGGTCCAGGAGAATGTATTGGACAACTGGGCCGCTGTGGCCAGGGCACAGGTAACGGACGCATTCGCCGTTGTTAATACAGAAGGATCGTTATAAGGCGTCACCCGGATCTTCAGCACGTTTGATTTATAACTTTCGTTGTTATTCCCGTAAGAAGAGGTCACACGAACATCGAGATCATAAGGTACACCCAGGGAAAATCCATAGTTCAGCAGGATGGCGTTCAGTTCTTTCCCGGTAAGAGAAGTACCCAGACTGCCGGTTGTAATTTTAGTAACTTCCTTGGCAAAATTTCTTCCCGTAGAGTCGATCTCGAGGACAAATTTATACAAAGTGGAATCCTGCTTGTACTGGGGGCTGGTCCAGGAAAAAGCGATAACAGGGTTCAGGGAGTCGGCCGGTGTAGCTGTAACGGCTGTTTTGGAAGCCGTGAGGGCTACCACCTGGCCATTGTCATAATAAGGCAGGTCCGGCACTTTTGTACAGGCTGTAACTATAAATACGGTAGTAACAGCCAGTGTAAGTATTTTAAAAATATTTTTCATTGTATGTCTTTTATGAATCCGTAATTATAGTTTAGTAAACGTATATTTCCCCGTTTTGAAGCTGACATTGATCCGGTAATTGCCGGCTACACCGGGTGATTTAAAGTCGTTTCCTTCGGGTTTGAAGTCGTCACCGTTTACATTATTTGCCAACCCTGCACCCGTATAACCATATTTGTTACTCCAGTTCCCATAGACCGGTACAAACAGGAAGCCCTGGTCCGGATTGATAGCCAGGCTGGCTATCTGGAATTCAGAGCTGCTAATTTTGGCGAATTTCTGGCTGAGCAGTTCAGGATCGCCGCCACCCATCCAGTTACCGGGTGTGGCTGCGCCAGTAATATACAGTTTATCAGGAACCGGGTATACCACATCGAGGTAAGGTGTGATGGTAATCGCCAGCACATTGGAATACAGGGGAACCGTACTGTTAATCAAGCTGGCTTTCACCCTCACCTGTATACTATGCGCCATATTTTCTACCAGGTCCATAGCCAACAAAGCCGTATTCAGCTCACCCACAGTCAAGGTCAGGGCCAGGTCTTTTGCGATGGCTCTCTCGTATTTCTTAGGACTGGTAAAATTGGCACCGGTCGTGTCAAATTGCACTGTATAGTTTACATCCTGAGAGCTGATTCCCGTGGTAAACATATAGTCCGGATTGGTCCAGTTCAGGGTAATGGCAGGGTTGTTTTTATTCGCAATCAGCAATACCTGGGCAGCCGTGGAAGAGGCCGAAAGTACCGGGGCAGTGCCTCCTTCGTAATAGATTTTGTTCTCGTCCTTTTCGCAGGAAGTGATTCCCACTCCGAGAACCAGGGAGCCAAACAGAAGTTTCAAAATACTTTTCATAATCGAGCAATTTTATAATTAAAATTAATAACCGGTGTTTTGAGTCAGGTTCGGGTTCGCTGTCCGGTTGGTGGCAGGTATCGGGAAAATATTATACTTGCTGTCCACTGAAGTTCCGGATGCCACACCACCCTTCCAGGGCCACAGGTAGGTACCGGTGGTCAGTAATCCATAACGGATCAGGTCTGTACGGCGGTGTCCTTCCCAGTACAATTCACGTGCTCTTTCATCCAGGATAAATGGCAGGTCAAGCTGACCGGCAGAAATATTTCCGGATGCATCACCATAAGCCCTTGTCCTGATCAGGTTGATATAACCGAGCGCTGTAGCCAGGTCTCCGCCTGTTCCGCCGCGCAGCACAGCTTCCGCGTAGATCAGGTAGATTTCAGACAAACGGAAGATCGGGAAATCCACATCAGAAAAATCCCGGTTGGCATCAGAAACGGGATTACCATCAGCACGGATATTCCTGTATTTGTTTACGTGCAACCCGTTATTAAAATTGCCCACATCGGAAATAGCGATCTGTGAAGGACTGGTCCCGAAACTGGAAGTGGTGAACATCGCTCTCTTGTCGGAAGAACCGCTGAGATCAGTAAAGCGGTCGGCCAGGCCCTTGGTGGCACGGTATCCGTACCAGCCACCGCCTACTCCGTATTCATTGTGATCGTCGCCGGAAGCGGAATGCACAAAGAAAGTGGTGTTACCATAAGATTTGGTGTGCAGACCGTCGCAGTTCACCGCGTAAATGAACTCGTTGGTCCGTTTATGATTGTCCGCCATGAACAGTTCACGGTAATTGCTATGCAAAGAATATCCACCGGCAATTACTTTTTTTGCGTAAGTAATAGCTTCTGTCCATTTAGCCGTACCCGTATAGGTTTGGGCATTCAGGTACATCCTGGAAAGCAAGGCCCATGCAGCACCCTGGTCTACACGCCCATATTCACTGGTCTTTACCGGCTTAAGATCTGCATCAATGGCTTTCAGCTCGGTTTCAATAAATGTAAATAACTCGCTGCGGCTTTTTTCGCCGGGCAGGGTGGTTCCCACTACATTGGTTTCATCGATAAAGGTTGATTTACCAAAAATGTCCATCATCACCCAGTAGTTGAAAGCGCGGAGGAAACGAACTTCCGCCCGGGTGGATTTGATCTCGGCTGCTTCGGCACCGGTGATACCACGACCGGCTACTTTATCATCGGTGGATTCCCGCAGGTATTCATTGGCCAGCATTACATTGTACACAGGCCGGGCATACATCCCTTTCAGGAAAGGATCCGCACTGGACCAGCTAAGGCTATGAAAATCCTTGATGGTCTGGTCATTCCAGGAAACAACGGCCTCATCGGTAGGCAGCTCCTGGCAGTTAAAAAAACCACGGATAAAGGGAGACTGGGAACCTTCGTCCAGGCCCTGGATATCAGAGGCCCCGGCAGGTCCGGCATTACCCGTAGTGGCCAGGCCGGCATATACTTTAGCCAGCACGGCCCGGTAACCGGCCGCTGTGGAATACGTGGTCTCACTGGTCAGATCATTTTGCGGGAACAAGTCCAGCTTTTTAGAGCAGGAGGCCAGTGTTACCAGGAACGCCCCTGTCAGAATCAGTTTATTTATTGATATATGTTTCATGACTCAATAATTTTTTAAATTAAAAATCAAAGTTGAATCCCAGTGAGAAAATCCGGGGCCTGGGGTAAATATTATTGTCAACCCCGCCGTCATTGGCATTCTCCGGATCCAATCCCTTGTACTTGGTGATCACAAATACATTCTGAACGCTGGCAGCCACCCGCAGGGATGCTTTGTCTTTCAGAATTTTACCCACATTGTATCCCAGGTTGATATTGTCCAGGCGGAAGAATGAAGCATTATCAATATAATAATCAGAGAAATAGCGGTTGTTGGAGAACCCGGTATTCAGGTAATCCGCCGTGGCATTACCGATAAAGTTAATCGGGTTTTTGATAGCCCTTAACACCGCATTATTGGAATTTACGTTATTGTAGAGGTAGTTACCCAGTGCTGCATGACCGGACAGGCCAACACTAAATTGCTTGTAGGTTACCTGTGTATTCACACCGAGCAGCACATCGGCAGCCGGTTTTTTGTACAGGTAACGGTCATCACTGTTAATAAGACCATCGCGGTTGATATCTTCAAACAGCCCGTCAATAGGCCGTCCGTCCGCATCATAGATCTGCTTGTACATAATATAGGTGTAGGGACTATGACCCACGGCATTGATACCAATGCTGTTACCCGTACCGCCGCCGATGAAAGTCACTTCCTGTCCTTTAAAGTTGGGATCAGGATTCTTCAGCAGGTTGGTGATCTCCGCTTTATTATAGGTATAGTTCACCCCAAAATCCCAGGTCAGGTTATTGGTTTTAACCGGGGTGGTGTTCAGCGTTAATTCCACACCCTCAGATTTGATATCTCCTACATTGGTCACGATCTCGTTGACAAAGTTGGCGCCGGCTGCTACAGCTACCCGGGCCAGCAGGTCTTTTGTTTTCCTTGAATAGTAATCCACAGAACCGGAAATCCGGTTTTTCAGGAACCCGAAGTCCATCCCAATATTAGAGGTCGTAGTGGTTTCCCATTTCAGGTTGGGATCATATCCTTCGGGACGCAATACACTCACAAATGCATCCCCGAACTGGTATTGCGCGGAAGCATTACCAAGTGAATAACGGGGCAGGTAAGAGTAGTAATCAATACCATCCTGCTGACCGGTAATACCCCAGCCCAACCGCAGTTTCAGGTCGGTAACGATATTGGAGGTCTTGAAAAATTCATCTTTCATTTTCCAGGCCAGGGCTAAAGCCGGGAAATAACCCACGCGGTCATTCGGGTTCAGTTTGGAACTGGCATCACTCCGGATCGAAGCCGTCAGCAGGTATTTATCCATCACCGTGAAATTGATCCGGCCAATATAGGATTCCAGCCTGTACTCCGGTTTATCTGTCAGGAAAGTGGGTTCAGAACCCTGGATCGTATCCAGTTTGGCCGGTTTAGCGGGGTCTGCAACCGCCCTGTAACTAAAGGCAGGGAAATTGTGAACCTTTGTGTAGAAATCCTGGTAGCTATGACCCGCCAGTACATCGATCTTACTGCGGATACTCTTGATCTCTTTGGTATAGAACAGGGAGAAATCAGCCAGTTGGTTTACTTTCTGTTGCTCATAATAGACTTTACGGCCACCCGTCTTATAATTGGTGGGAGACAGGGAGTCAATATTGTCATTCCCGCTGCCGCTGGCATAGTCCAAACCGATATTCGCCAGGATATGCAGGTCGGGGAAGAAATGCAGTTTATAATCCACCTGCACGTTCCCGATTACACGGCCTACTTTGGAACGGTTGTCCCGGAGATTCAGTAAACCCAGGGGATTGCGGTTGGAGAGATCAATCGGTTTGCCGTCATTCTGCAGCCATTCCCAGTAACCACCCCATTCCTTCACGCCGGACAGTACCGGTTTGGTCGGGTCAAAACTAACCGCGTTACCGATCGCGCCTTCATTGGCAAAGCGGTTCTTGGTCTGGCTGGCTTTTACAGACAGGTTCACACTCAGGTAATCATTGAAAAACTTGGGAGATAAATTCAGTGAACCGGAAAAACGGTTAAAATTATTGGTCTTCAGGATACCATCCTGGTTCAGGTAACCAATGGAGGCCCTGAACGGAACTTTACCGAGACTTCCGCTGGCACTGATCGTATTGTCCCATCCGAAAGCGGACTGGTAAATTTCATCCTGCCAGTTGGTATTGGCCGTGCCCAGCAGGTTTTTATACGTATTGTTCCCGGTAGCGGCAGCATCCGCATTGATGATCTCGCGGACCTGGTCACCGGTCAGTACATTCACTTTATCCCCGATCACACCCACGGAGAAAGAAGTGTTATAATTAAATTTCATTTTGCCCTTCGCCCCTTTCTTGGTTGTGATGATCAATACACCATTTGATGCCCTTGAACCATACAGGGCAGTGGCAGATGCATCTTTTAAAACGGTCATTGATTCAATATCATTCGGGTTGATGGTGTTCAGCAGGTTGGCTGAACCGGCTACACCGTTTCCTTCCACCGGTACCCCATCAATTACCACGAGCGGGTCATTGGATGAGTTCAGGGAAGCACCGCCACGGATACGGATACGGCTGCCACCACCGGCAGCACCGCCACCGCTGGTAACCTGTAAGCCGGCTACCTTACCCTGCAGCAATTGTTCCGGGGAGTTGATAACTCCTTTCTGGAAATCCTTGGTGGAAACAGAAGTCACGGAACCGGTCAGGTCACCCCTTCTGCGTGTACCATAAGCCACTACCACTACTTCTCCCATGGCTGCATTGACCACAACCAGGGAAACTTCAACGGATGTTTTTCCTTCAATAGAAACTTCCTGTGTGGCAAAGCCGACAGAGGAAACAACCAGGGCGTTTACAGTAGAAGGAACGGAAATCCGGAAGGTACCGTCAGCCGCAGTAGAAGCACCGGTGCGGTTACCCTTGGCAACCACACTTGCTCCCTGTACCGGGGAACCATCTTTAGAATCCTTAACTTTTCCTGTAATCACTCTGTCCTGCGCAAAGGAGATCTGCGCCAACAATGCCAGTACAATCATACCGGCTGCCTTCATGAGTTTTTGGGGCAACATAAGCAATCATTAAATTTTTAGCAATCAGGTTTTCTGTTACACATTATGTATCAAAGACACATTTAAATGTGTATTAAACACACAATATTAGCATTATTTTAAAGGTTCCAAAAAATATTTTTTTTCTCTTTTTTTGGGGGTTGATCAAAATCATGCAGATAATAGGGCGGAAAATCAACCTAAATCAATGACTATCAGTCAGAAAAAAACATCGCCCTCTATACTTTAAAATAGTGTGCCCGGGAGGGGCTGATAAGAATCAACCAGGAAAAGCTGCTTTTCCCGGTTTGCAAACCAGATCCTGATTATCCACCGGAAACGATTTCGATAGCATGAACCTAACCAGAAAAGGTTGGTTGTTCTTAATTTACCTCAAAGTTTCCGTATGAAATCCTCCTGCGTCATTGGCCTGTTAATACTTCTTATTTTTTCATACAGTCTTTCCGCCCAGCCAGATCCCTGGAAGATCAGCTCCGGTAAAACAGACCCTTCTCCTTATTATGGCATTACAGTGGCCAACGGTATGATCGGTATTGTATCAGCGCCGGAACCTTTTAAAGTAAAAGAAGTGGTGCTGGCCGGCGCTTATGACCTGTATGGAAGAGGACGGGTCAGTAATTTTTTGCGGAGCTTCAATTTGCTCAATATGCGGCTGGAGATTGACGGCCGGAATATCGGCAGCGCGGAAGCAACAGGGATGCACCAGGAACTGGATATGAAAAATGCAGCGTTCACCTCTTCCTTTGATTACAACGATAAGGCATCGGTAACCTATACCTGTTATTCGCTCCGGCAGTTGCCCTTTACCGTACTGATGGATATCAGCATCACTGCTAAAAAAGATATCCTGGTCAGCGGGGCCAGTGTGATGGAAGCTCCCGATGCCCTGAAAGAGGTACAGAATTATTACAATGAAATCGACCGGCCGCATACCCGCATTCAATTGCTGACCTCTTTCGCTAAAAGCCCCACCGGGAAATTACTGATGTGTGCCAGCAATACCTTCCTGTTCCCGGAGCAACACGGGGAAGAACCGCGGGTGATCCATGAAATGTGGGACAATAATATGCACCTGATGAAATTCTCCCGGGAAATAAAAGCCGGGGAAACCTACCGTTTCTCTATAGCCGGCTCCTCCCTGACCTCCGCCCATCACGATGACCCGTTGAATGAAGCGGAACGGGCCACCATCTTTGCCAAGCTGGAAGGGAGAGAACGTTTACTGCAGTTTCATACCCGGGCATGGGAGGAACTCTGGAAAAGTGATATCCTTATCGAAGGTGATCCGCAGGCCCAGCAGGATATACACAGCATGCTGTATCATCTTTATTCTTTCTCAAGGGAAGGAACCGCTTTATCTCCTTCTCCCATGGGCTTAAGCGGGCTGGGGTATAACGGGCATGTTTTCTGGGATACGGAACTCTGGATGTTCCCGGCCATCCTGGTCCTGCATCCCGAACTGGCAAAAAGCATGATCGAATACCGGTACCAGCGTCTCGATGCCGCAAAAAGAAATGCATTCAGTAAGGGATACAAGGGAGCGATGTTTCCCTGGGAAAGTGCGGCATCCGGTGTGGAAGAAACACCGGTATGGGCCCTGAGCGGACCATTTGAACATCATATTACCGCCTGTGTGGGAATAGCAGCCTGGAATTATTATTGCGTAACACAGGACCGGGAATGGCTGAAAGAAAAAGGATGGCCGATCCTTTCCGCGACCGCTGATTTCTGGGCCAGCCGGGTGGAACGTAATGGTACGGGACAGTATGATATTAAAAATGTGGTAGCCTCCGATGAATGGGCGGAGAACGTGGACAATGATGCGTTTACCAATGCAGCCGCCCGGGCCAATCTCCGGTTTGCCGCTGAAGCCGCCAAACTGCTGGGCATCACCCCGGACCCCGACTGGACAAAAGTAGCCGATAATATTCCCATTCTTCATTTCCCCGATGGCGTGACCAAAGAACATGCGGCCTATACCGGGGAAGGCATCAAGCAGGCTGATGTGAACCTGCTGGCTTATCCCCTCAAAGAAATAACGGATCCGCTGGCCATCCGGAAAGACCTGGAATATTATGAGACCCGGGTACCTGGCGAAGGGACCCCCGCCATGACCCAGGCCGTATTTACCACACTTTATGCCCGCCTGGGGGATGGGGAAAAAGCATATCACTGGTTCAGGGAAGCTTACCTGCCCAACCTCAATCCCCCCTTCCGGGTGATCGCCGAAACCAGGGGAGGCAGCAATCCATATTTTGCCACCGGAGCCGGGGGGATCTTACAAAGCATCCTGATGGGCTTCGGCGGACTGGAAATAACCCCCAAAGGACTGGTGCAGCTAAAAAGCACATTACCCGGTCATTGGAAAAGCCTGACCATTACAGGTGCGGGCCCCGGAAAAAAAACTTATATTGTGCGATAATATAATGTAACAGATACTGCTTGAGAAAGACCCTTGCCATATTCTTTTCCCTCGCTCTCCTCTTCAGTGCAGGTGGTTATTACCCCCTTATCTCTGTATTGCAACAACAGGCCGACCGGAAACTGGAATCCCTCCTTGACCAGGATATCTATGATGAAGGCAACCTGGTGGAAGTCCGGGTACCGCTGAACATGCCCTACCAGCAGCGTTACACAGAATACGAAAGACATTATGGTAATATTGAAATAGATGGCAACTCTTATACGTATGTAAAAAAGAAGATCGAGGGAGATGTCGTGATCTTCCAGTGTATCCCCAACCCGTCGCGGCAGCAACTGAAAGATATGCGCTACGACCTGACCCGGTCAACTGCTTCGGCAGCACCCGCTGAAAACGGGGCATCCAAACAACATCCATCCACGCCCGTCAAATCCAATTTGAGCGATTTTGACGATCAACTGATTTTTTCTGCTTTACAACCGGTGTCCGCTATTGCAGTACCGGGCACCACGGATCATGCATTTAACCTTCCCGATTCATTCGGGAAAGTCCCCCATGCGCCACCCGAATGCTGAAGGCAACCAACTCCATTTCATTTTTATTTTTTTACCCTAATTCTCCAAAAGAATACCTATGCGTATAGCAATTGTGGCTGTTGCAGTATTGATAGCTGTAAGTGCCTGCACTAATAAAAACGATTACAAAGAAATTACCGGCAATCCTTTCCTGTATTCCAAAACGGTCAAGGAACTGAACAATGTGGTCATGCAGAATAATTTTCCCCCCATCGTGGCTTCGAGAAATTACCTGTATGCCAATATCGCTGCTTATGAAGTCATGGCAGCCGGCAACCCCGGGCAATTCCAGTCATTAGCCGGCCAGTTAAACGGTCTCGGTAAAGTACCCGTCCCTCCTGCCGGCCAGGAAATTGATTTTCCTTTTGCCAGTATACTGGCTTTCTGTAAACTGGGCGAAGCCGTCACCTTCCCCGAAGGCAGTATGCAGGTTTATGTGGACAGCCTGAAAAAGCTGGTAAAAGACCATGGCATGCCGGGCAGCGTATTCCGGAATACCGTTGATTATGCCGAAGAAGTTGGTAAAGTAATCCTTGCCTGGAGCAAGAAGGATAACTATGCGCAAACAAGAACAGCCCCGAAATACACGGTGATCGATACACCGGGCCGCTGGATCCCCACACCGCCCATGTATGCACAGGCCCTGGAGCCGCACTGGAGAGAGATACGGACCCTGGTAATGGACAGCGCCAGCCAGTTTACCCCGCCGGCGCCGCTTCCCTTCGATATCAAGAACAAGCAAAGTGATTATTACCGGGAAGTCATGCTCGTAAAGAATGCAGGTGACAGCTTAACAGACGAACAAAAGCATATTGCTGAATTCTGGGACGACCTGGGCACCCGGCTGAATGTATCCGGTCATGTGATGTTTATGACCAAGAAATTCTCCCCACCCGGTCACTGGATGAATATAGTAGGCATTGCCGCGCAGAAGGCAAAAGTGGACTTTAATACCACCGTTTATGCATATGCGAAAACCGCCATTGCCATGTTTGATGCCTTTATCCAATGCTGGGATGAGAAATTCAGGAGCAATACGGTACGCCCCGAGACCGTGATCAATAAATATATTGACGCGGACTGGGCACCTTACCTGCAGACCCCCCCTTTCCCGGAGTACACCTGCGGACACAGTACGGTTTCGTCTTCCGCGGCGGAAGCGCTGACCAGCGTATTTGGAGATCACTTCGCTTATACAGATACTTCTGAACTGGAGTTTGGAATCAAGAACAGGGCCTTTACTTCTTTCCGCCAGGCGGCTGAAGAAAACAACTGGGCCCGGTTCTATGGAGGAATTCATTTCCATCATTCCTGTATTGTCAGTACGGAATATGGAAGAAAAGTGGGAGACCTGGTGAACCAGCGTCTCCGGATGAAAAAATAATTGCAAACAAAAACCAACGATTTTACATGAAACAGGTATATAACTGCCTGGTGATGGCCGTATTGGCCCTCGCCGGCAATAACGTGCAGGCACAGGGTTGTGTCGCCATTAAAGGAACCGCCGGCATTTGCAGCCGTCCGTCGGATGCAAAAGGCTGGGAAATCAATATCAATAACCGGTATTTCAGATCCTATAAACATTTTGTGGGCACAGCAGAACAAAAAGAAAGAGTGAAAAATGGGACCCAGGTGATCAATCACTCGTACGAGCTTGACATGACGGCCACCCGGACCCTCAACTCCAGGTGGTCTGTTGGCATGACCCTGCCCATCATGGCTTTTGGCCGTTCCTCTTTATATGAGCACGATGGCCAGACAAGGCACCATACCCATTCCTTTGGAATCGGGGATGCCCGGGTAACGGCCTACCGCTGGATGTTTGACCCCGCCAAATCCCACAAAGGCAACCTTCAACTGGGCGCCGGTATCAAATTTCCAACGGGCAACTTCAACTACCAGGATTATTTCTATAAGAAAGCGGACTCGAGTGTACTGGGCCCGGTGGACCAATCCATACAGCCCGGCGACGGGGGAACCGGGATTACATTTGAGCTGAACAGTTTCTATAATTTCTCACACCGGCTCGGTGTATACGGCAGCTTCTTCTACCTGGTCAATCCCCGGGAAGTGAACGGCACATCCACTACCCGGGGCGGCACAGCTTCTGCCACGGCAAAAAAATACAATACCGACGTTATGAGTGTTCCCGACCTGTACATGTTCAGGGCCGGTGTCAGTTATATGACCGGTCCTTTTACCCTCTCGGGCGGAATACGTACCGAAGGACTTCCTTCCAAAGACCTGATCGGGGGAAGCCGCGGGTTCCGGAGACCGGGTTATATTATTTCCGCAGAACCTTCTGTTACCTATGTAGGGAAAAAAATAAGTTATAACCTGGGCATACCCTTTGCCCTGAAAAGAAACCGGACACAAAGTAATTCCGATAAACGGCGCAGTGCGGATACCGGCACCCATGTCCAGGGAGATGCCGCCTTTGCGGATTACCTGGTCAGTGC
>JBBIGW010000119.1:0-11533 GCA_037447355.1 Bacteroidia bacterium
ATGACCACTTTCAGTTCATCCGCATGGGGCAGGATACCGGGCAGGGGGGGCTTGAATTTTTTGGGAGACAGGCAGATCCAGTTCCAGTGACCACTGAGCGCATGAGCGCCGGAGGTTTCAATATTGGTTTCTAACCCCGCAGACTGAAGGGCAGTGGTTAAAGCATCCAGTTGATGCATCAGTGGTTCGCCGCCGGTGATGACGACCAGTTGCGCGGGTGTTTTTTTTACTTCAGTTACGAGCTGTTCAATGGTGAACTTCGGATGTTTATCCGCATCCCAACTGTCTTTCACATCACACCATACACAACCCACATCACATCCGCCCAGCCGTATAAAAAAAGCGGCCCGGCCCTGGTGAAAGCCTTCGCCCTGCAGGGTATAAAAATGCTCCATTACAGGAAGCAGGCCGGTATCATGCTGCACTTCACTCATATCCGGGAATCGGCTTAATTCTTTTGTAAACAGGAACGGAATGTGTTTTTCATCAGGGCAGCAATGGTCATGGGACCCACGCCGCCTGGCACGGGAGTGATCCAGGAGCATTTGGGGGCTACGTTTTCAAAATCCACATCGCCCTTTAACCTGAACCCGCTTTTCCTGCTGCTGTCTTCCACCCGGGTAATGCCCACATCAATGACAATGGCGCCCTCTTTTACCATATCCGCCGTCACGAATTCCGGTTTGCCCAGCGCCGCCACAATGATATCGGCCTGGCGGCAGAAGGACGCGATATTTTGGGTCCGGGAATGACATATCGTAACGGTACAATTGCCCGGGTTGGTGTTGCCGCTTAATAATATACTGACCGGGCGACCCACGATATTGCTGCGTCCCAGCACTACGGCGTGTTTGCCCTGGGTATCGATCTTATAATGTTCGAGCAGTAACATGATGCCATGGGGTGTGGCCGGGACATAGGTCGCGAGACCCTGCACCATATTGCCCACATTGATGGCATGAAACCCATCCACATCCTTATCGGGGTCAATGGCATTGATCACTTCTTCATCCGAAAAATGCTTGGGCAGGGGCAGCTGGACCAGTATGCCATCAATGTCGGGGTCGTTATTCATTTCCCGGATCTTATCCAGCAGTTTGGTTTCACTGATGGTCTCCTCGTAATGGATCAGGGTGGATTTGAAACCTACTTCTTCACAGGCTTTTACTTTGGCAGCGACATAGGTAGTGCTGGCGCCATTGTTCCCCACCAAAACGGCAGCCAGGTGGGGTATTTTTTTGCCTTCGGCATTTAACTGGGCTACCTCGATTTTCAGCTCGTCCCGGATCGCCTGGGCGGCTTTTTTCCCGTCTAAAATTTGCATGGCGCAAAGGTAAGCGTTGAGGGGCTATGGCAGGCATGTTGATAAAAAAACGGCGACACTCCGTTTTTCCCGTTTTCCCCGGTTTTAAATTAGGCGCCTAAACCTTATCTCATGAACGGAAGATTCATTCTTGCCTTGTACACCTGTGTGTACCTGCCTGTCAGTTTACAGGCCCAAACCCTGCAGCAATATCCGGTCGCTCCCTATGCTGTTACCGGTACCTACAGCCTGCACCACGGCGATCTTTTTTCATCCGCGGGTAATCCCGCTGCCCTGGTAAGACTGCCCGGTTTTACGGTTGGTTTCCTGGGAGTAAGACCCTACCTGCTAAACGAATTAAGCAATTACTATGCGGTAGCCGGGATCCCGGCTTCTTCGGGGAATTTCGGGGTAAATGCCAGGTTCAGCGGATTCCCTGTTTACAACGAAAGTCAGCTGGGACTGGCTTATGGCAGAAAACTGGGCAATAAAGCGGATGCCGGGGTGCAGTTCAGCTATAACAATATCCGCATAGCCGGGTATGGTCATGCTTCTGCAATCGGCTCGGGGATTGGTATGATCCTGCACCTGACAAACCAGGTCCATGCCGGGGTACAGGTAAAGAACCCTGTTGGTGGAAAATTCGGGAAGGATCAGCAGGAAAAACTTTCCGCCGAATATGTTTTTGGAACCGGGTATGAACCCTCCTCCCGGTTCTATTCCAGTATTGAAATGCATAAGACGGAAGACCGCCCGGTAAACATAGAGGTGGCTGTTCAATACAAACCGGTTTCGTCTTTACTTATACGTGCCGGGCTGGGATCATTCCCTGCTGTTTTTTGGGCGGGTGCGGGGTTCCTGCTCCGGCGTATCCGGCTTGATCTTTTTGCTTCCCATCATTCGCAACTGGGCATTACACCGGGCATGCAGGTATTGTTTTACTTTAAATCCAATGAGAAATGAGACGACTACTGATAACAGGAACCAGTTTATTATTCCTGCTGGCCGGCTATTCTGTAAATGGGCAGGTGGTGCCCGAGCAGCCGGAACAACAGCTGGAAAACCTGGCTGATACGGAGGAGGGCGAAACAGAAGATGATGCCGGTATCCGGGAACTGGAACAATTCCGGAAGCATCCGCTGAACCTGAACACCGCGGATGCAGATGAACTAAGACAGATCAGCCTGATCACAGACCTGCAGGTTAGCAGCCTGCTGGCCTACCGGGATGTTTTGGGTAAACTGATCCATGTTCTGGAATTACAGGCAGTACCCGGATGGGATTTAGCCACGATCCATAAAGTATTGCCGTATGTGAATACCGGGCCGGTCATGTCTTTGGCGGAAGAAACCGGGAAGCGGTTCAGGGAAGGAGAACATCAGCTCCTGGTCCGGGTATCCCAGCTAATGGAAAAATCGAAAGGGTACCGGCAATCAGCCGAAGGTAACGGGTATAAAGGAAGTCCGCAGCACCTGCTTTTCCGCTACAGCTACCGGTTTAAAAACGGGCTGCAATACGGACTATTGGGTGATAAAGATGCGGGGGAAGCTTTTGGGCGGGGAGCGCAGCGGCTGGGCTTTGATTTTTATTCAGTTCATTTATTTGCCCGCCGGATCGGGAATATTCAATCACTGGCCTTTGGCGATTTTACGGTCAACATGGGACAGGGGCTGATCCAGTGGCAAAGCCTGGCTTTTAAAAAAAGTACTGAAGTAACAGCAATAAAACGACAGTCTGCTGTACTTCGTCCTTATCATTCTGCAGGGGAATACAATTTTCACCGGGGAGCCGGCATTACGATAAAAAAGGGGAAATCAATGTCCACTCTTTTTATTTCTTACCGGAAGCTGAGTGCCAATATCATTACAGACAGCCTGAGCGGGGAGGCCCATGTTTCTTCGCTGCTGGCTTCAGGTTATCACCGCAATCAGACTGAACTGGATGACCGGAATACTATTTCGCAACTGGCAGCAGGGGGCTGTGTTCAATTCAGATCCGGGCGATGGCAGGCCGGAATAAACGGGGTTTTCTACCGGTTTTCCAGACCCCTGAAAAAAAGGGAAGAAACGTATAATCTCTATGCCATACAGGGCCGGCATTGGGTAAACACGAGTATTGATTACAGCTATACCTGCAGAAACCTGCACTTATTTGGGGAGGCTGCCCTGGACCAGCGGCGGAATACGGCGTTTATACAGGGATTGCTGATAAGTGTGGATACCAAAGTGGATATTTCCCTGGTGCAACGGGCGATCAGTGCCGGGTACCAGTCTGTAAACGGGAATGCGTTAACTGAAAATGTGTTTCCAACCAATGAAACGGGATTGTACACGGGTATCAGTATCCGGCCGGCAGCAGGATGGAAACTGGATGCTTATGCTGATCTCTTCCGTTTTCCCTGGCTGAGATACGGGGCTGATGCGCCGGCATCGGGGAGTGACTGGGTACTGCAGCTGAGTTATTCACCCAACCGGGAAACCCTGCTTTATTCCAGGTTCAGGCAGGAAAGCAAAGAAACCAACCAGCAGGATAATAGTACGGTTACCAATTATATAGTCCCCCTTTCAAGGATGAACTGGCGCACCCAGCTGAATTGTAAGCTGAGCCCGGTACTCGGATTCCGAGGCCGGGTGGAACTGTTGTGGTATGATAAGAAGGGGGAGCTCAAGGAAAACGGGTTTTTGGGGTTCCTGGATTTTCTCTATCATCCGCTGTTGAAGCCCTGGTCCGGGGGGATACGGCTGCAGTATGTGGAGACAGGGGGCTACAATTCCCGTATCTATGCCTTTGAGAATGATGTACTTTACAGCTATTCAATTCCCGTTTTTTCAGACAAGGGCTTCCGGTATTATATTAATCTTTATTGCAGCCCTTTGCGGGGGCTATCGGCCTGGTTCAGGTGGGCGCAAACGATTTATTCTGAAAAAAAGTATGCAGGCTCGGGTCCGGACGAGGTTCCCGGGAACAAAAAATCGGAGCTAAAACTGCAGTTAAGCTATACATTCCAATAATTTAGAAAACTAATGAGCGTTCAATAATTTTTATTGGATTTTAACTATTTGTTAAAAAAAAAATTATCTTGCCGCAGCATTTTTTAAGGCTTTTCTGTCTTTAAAAACATCCTTACCCTCGAAAATTTATCGGATTTCCCTGATAATCAATGCTTTTAAATTTTAAAAATTAACGTTAACATGAGAAAAATTGCATCACTGTTCACGATGCTAATGCTTTTTTCTGTATTAGCATTCGGTCAAAACCGGACAATTGCCGGTACTGTGACCGATGAAAAGGGCGACGCAGTGCCCGGCGCATCAGTTAGGATTAAAGGAACCAAAACTGGTGTGGCTGCCGATAACACCGGCAAATTCAGCATTTTAGCCAATACCGGCGATGTGCTGATCGTTTCGGGTGCCAGCATTGAAACAATCGAAGTAACGGTTGGGGCTGGTAATTCAATCAGCATTGCTGCCAGGACAAAGGCTACCACTCAAACAGAAGTGGTGGTAACCAGTGCCTATGGTATGAAAAGGACCTTACGGAACGTTTCCACCAACACACAGGTGGTTACATCCGAGCAGCTGAACACCATCCGCCAGACCAACCTGAACAATGCCCTTGCCGGTAAAGTATCAGGTCTGCAGGTAAGAAGTCAGTCACCTGCCAAGCTGGGGAATGCTGGTACAGGTAGTATCAGGCTGCGTGGTGAAACCGGCTTCGGTACCGGTGGGGAACCTATCTATGTAGTGGATGGTACGATCCTCCCGAATATCAATGATGTGAACATGGATGATATCGAAGACCTGACTGTGTTACAGGGTCCTGCTGCTTCCGCGATCTTCGGACCGTCGGGTTCCCGTGGTGCGATCGTTATTACCCTGAAAAAGGCGAAAAAGAATGCAAAAGGTATTGGTGTGGAAGTGAACCTGGGCGCTCAGCTCGATAAAGTTTATATCCTGCCTAATTACCAGAATTCATATGCTGGTGGTAACACAGCCGATATGTTCAAATACTCCTGGAAACCGGGCGATCCTGAACTGTGGAAAAGACTGGATGGAAAATATTACCCCGACTATTCCGATGACGCCAGCTGGGGTCCCCGGATGGTAGGGCAGGAATATATTCCTTGGTATGCCTGGTACGATGGTAACCGCTATGCCGGTACCACTGCCTCCTTAGTGCCCCAGCCTGACAATGCCCGCGACTATTATAATACCGGGTTTGTCCTGAATAACTCAATCAGCTTTGCCAAAGCATCTGAGAATGCCTCTCTTCGTTTTGGCTTCAACAATGTGGATGCCAAGGGGCTGATTCCCACCACCCGCCTGAAAAAGAATGTATTTAACCTGAGTGGTTCTATTGAACTGACCAAGAAGCTGATTGCATCCATCAACCTCAACTATGCCACTTCAATATTGAATGGTGAATTTGACGATCAGTATTCCAATCAGACCACCGGTTCATTTAACCAGTGGTTCCACAGGGATCTGGATATGAAATTGCTGAAAGAGTTGAAAGATCTCCGCACACCCTCCGGGATATGGGCCAGCTGGAACCACAATAACCCGACAGTCTATGATCCGGGTAATGAAAGAGCTTTCTATGCCGGTAACTACTGGTATAATTTCTATAAATGGTTTGACCTGGTAAAACCGCTTACCCAAACCGACCGCTTTTTCGGGGATATTACCCTGAACTACCAGTTATCTAAGAGTTTAAAAATCAGGGGTACCTATCGTAAACAGCAGAACCTGATCTGGAATGAGACTAAGTATTCTTCTGACCTGGTAGAGAGTGGAACCCAGACCACCGGCAACTGTGCTGAATGTAAAGGTTACTATGCAACTTCGACTTCCAATGCCAACCGTACCAATATGGAGTTGCAGGTTACGTACACCAAGTCCTTTAAGAAGTTTGATGTGAATGGTAGTGTGGGTACAGATATCTTCCGGCAATTAATTAAAGGTAATAGTGCCAATACTGTGAATGGCCTGAGTGTACCGAATCTGTTTGCGATCAGCAACTCGAAAGATCAACCCAATGTAGGGAATAGCCGGAGTGATTACAGGTACAGCGCCCTTTATTTTACCGGTTCTGTTTCTTATGACAAAATGCTGAACCTGGATTTGACGATCCGCCAGGACTGGATGTCTTCCTTACCTCCGGCCAAGCCTTTTGTTGCTTCTAAAGCCGCTGGTTTCTCCTTTATATTCAGCCAGCTGCTGCCGAATTTTAAAGCACTGTCATTTGGTAAGATCCGTGCTTCAATCGGTGAAATTCCCGGGACAATTGATCCGTATGCATATCCCGGATTCGCATATGGTGTGGGACAGTACCAGTGGAACGGAAATATCCTGATGGGTACCCCGAACACACTGGTTGATCCGAACATTCATGGCTTCGTGACCCGTCAGACAGAATTTGGTATCGACCTTGAATTCCTGAAAAGAAGGATAGGTACATCCATTACATACTGGAACGGGGATGATAAGGATTTCGCTACTACTCTTTCTATCAACGGAGCCAGTGGTTTCACCGGTTTCCTGACCAATGCCGGTCTGATCACCAAGCGGGGTATGAATTTCAAATTAATGGGCCGTCCTGTATGGAACAGCGCTGTTAAAT
Source organism: Bacteroidia bacterium (assembly GCA_037447355.1). GTDB lineage: Bacteria > Bacteroidota > Bacteroidia > Chitinophagales > Chitinophagaceae > JJ008. Next base: position 6,926 of record JBBIGW010000119.1, read on the forward strand.
GGGAGATCAATGCCAACTGGGGTATCCTCATGGAGAATAAAGTAAAAGATCTGGGGCCTGGTATCACCAAAACTGTTGGTCTTGACAACGGTTGGGGAACCGTAGGCCCGTATATGCTGCACCAGGTAGGCAAGGACTGGGGTCAGTTGTATGGTAATGGTATCAAACGTATCAATGGCCAGCCTGTACTGGATGCCAATGGTTTATATGTAAATGATCCGGCTGTATCTTATGGCAGTGTGCTTCCCAAGCATACATTCGGTGCTCAAACTACAGTTGAATACAAAGGATTTGTTGTAAGCGCAAATGCTGACGGACAGATCGGTGGCAAATTCTTCTCCCTGTCCGACATGTGGGGATCTTATTCCGGTCTGACTGCCCGCACTGCAACCACCAATGATAAAGGAAACCCGATCCGGGATGCAGTAGCTGACGGTGGTGGGATACATGTTTTTGGCGTGGATGCCAATGGACGTCCTGTTGATTATTATGTAGAAGCACAATCCTATTTCCACGGTTTATATGATAACAGGGCAATGGACTTCTTTGTATATGACCTGACATTCATCAAACTCCGCGAGGTTTCTGTAGGGTACAACCTGCCGATCAATAAATGGAGTTTCCTGAAATGGGCCAATAAAGCCACGGTTTCCCTGACCGCCCGGAACCCGGTGCTGATCTATGCCAAGACCAATGATTTCGATCCTTCCGAGATCAGTGACGTGAGTGGTGAGCGGGGAAACATGCCTGGTACAAGAGGCTGGGGTATCAACCTGAAATTCGCATTTTAATAAGCGCTTAAATTTTTTAAAAAAAATAAAATGATTAATATGAAAAAAATAAGCATGCAAAGGTTGGTGGTTCTCCCTCTTGCCTTGGGTTTGTTTTTTACCAGTTGTAAAAGGTATTCTTCGGATTTCGGGGATACCAACGTAAACCCCGGTGTAACCGGGAACCCGATCCTGGCAGCCCTGCTGACTAACGTTGAAGCCAACCTGTCAGCTTATGCGGGTGGTTCAGGATTTCCGGGTGCAGCGGCCCGTGGCGGGTTGTATTGTCAGTTCTTTTCTGAAACACAATACACGGATGTATCCCTGTATTCTCTTCCCCAGATCAATTTTGAGAATGAGTATTCAGGGATTCTGTATGACCTGCAGAATATCATCAATACCAACAGCAGCAAGAATATGACCCAGGTGGCCCGTATTCTGAAATCCTATTTCTTCAGTACAATTACTGACAGATGGGGTGATGTGCCTTATTCCCAGGCTCTTCAGGGTAATGGTACTCCTGCTTTCGATAAACAGGCAGATATCTATCCGGCACTGATCAGGGAACTGGCAGAGGCTGTTGCAGCTTTTGACAATGCTTCCGCTGTTTCTGGTGATGTGGTCTATAATGGAAATGTGGCAAAATGGAAAAAATTTGCCAATTCACTCCGGATGCGCCTGGCCCTGCAGCTGACAAAAAAATTCCCGGCTGCCGGTGCTTATGCGGCCGTACAGTTCAATGCTGCCCTGAATGATGCAGGTGGTTATATTACCGATAATGCGGACAATATGAAAGTGGTTCACCCCGGTGGTAACTTCAAATCTCCCTGGTACAATATGTATGATGGTCGTAAAGACTATGGGGAAAGCGATGTGATGGCTGGGTTGATGTCTTCCCTCGGGGATGGCCGCCAGTCTGCTTACGGCACTTCCACCACCGGTGTTCCTTATGGCCGCACCCGGGCTTTTGTGGATCCCTGGACCAGTGCCAACCCCGGCTGGGCAAGAATACTCAGGGATGATCTCCGTTATGAAACCGGTTCAGTAGTGGTTTTATCTGCTGCTGAGACTTTCCTGGCCCGTGCGGAAGCTGCCGACCGTGGCTGGACTGCTGAAAATATGAATACTGTTTACCAGGCTGGTATCAATGCTTCTTTTGCACAATGGGGAATCGCTGCTCCCTCCGGCTCTTATTTCACCCAATCCGGAGTGGCCCTGGCCAACGCTGCCGGTACGGCTGCCAATACCAAAAACCTGGCTATTCAGCAATATATTGCCGGATATCCGGATGGGTTAAGAGGCTGGAATATCTGGAGAAGAACCGGTTTCCCGGTACTGACTCCCGCCGTTGACGCGACCAACAGCTCCAAACAAATCCCGAGAAGATTTACCTATGGTCAGACCTCCTATGGTACCAATACTGCCGCTGTAACGGCTGCTGCAGCTGCACTGCCAGGTGGTGATACACAGGACTCTAAAATCTGGTGGGATCAGTAATAAATAATGAATTAAAACACAATTTATGCAAAAGAAATTTTCAATATATCAATTCCTCCTGCTGGCCCTTGTGTTTACCTCCTGTATTAAGCAGGAAGTAACGCCATTAGGGGATGAAGGCAAAACATTTGTAAAAATTTTGGGGGGCGGTAATACAGCCAATGAGGCGAATAACTACATCGATTTTATTTCTTCCTCTCAGAAAATTCTGGCAGTCGATATCCGAAGAGATGCGGCTAACAATGCCGATCTGAACAAATCGGTTACGGTTGTTATCAAGGATGATACTACCGCAGTACGGGCTGCGAATGCCGATTACATTGACTTTCCTGCTGCATGGTATACGCTCGAATCAGATGCAGTAAAATCAGGCGGACTGGGCGGTACCTATTCCCTTACATTTAGTCCGGGTGAATTTGCAAAGCAGATTTATCTCGTAATACCAGACGCTACCGTGATGGATCCCAGCAGCACTTATGCAATGGGTTTCACTATTACATCAGTTGGTGACGGCGCTTCTGTTTCCAATGCCAAGTCAATGGTTGTTACCATCGGAGCAAAAAATGCCTATGATGGAGTGTATGAAGATGCATTCACTTTTTATCACCCAACAGGTAACCCCGGTTATACAGGGGATGTAGTGGAAGTACACATGATCACTACAGGATCTAATACTTGTAAAATCTATTTCCCGGACTTTGGCGATTTTTACAACCCGATCTTCTTCAATGGAAGCGTTACAGCTTTCGGAGCCCAGGAACCAGCCTATACAATTGATCCCATTACGAACAAAGTAACCGTTCAGAACACATATGTAGGGGCGGTCACATTCTATACCATGGCAGCTGGCTTTGACTCCCATTATGATCCGGCAACCAGGACCTATTATGTGAAATTCGGATACAATTATGACCCGGGTGGTGTATTCAATGCCGCTACTTCAAGGGAATGGACACAAACCCTGAAGTATCTTCGTCCAAGATAATTCCACATTTTTCTATAAAAGAGACCGTCATTTGACGGCCTCTTTTTCTTTATAATCACCCGATATATAATGCGATTCAAGGCTTACTTTTGTATAAAATCGCTTTATGGAGCAGCCAGATCAGCCCAATAGTCTGAATATTGAAATCTCCGAAGAAATAGCCGAGGGTACCTATGCCAACCTGGCGATCATTACCCATTCACATGCGGAATTTGTGGTGGACTTCGTGAATGTAATGCCGGGCACCCCCAAAAGCAAAGTAAAATCCCGGATCATTCTTACCCCGCAGCATGCCAAAAGACTGATGAAAGCACTCACCGAGAATATACATAAGTACGAATCAGTAAACGGGGCTATTAAGGACCTGGAAGAAATTCAATTACCACTGAATTTCGGGGGACCGACGGCGCAGGCATGATTAGTTCATAGTTTATAGTTCTCAGTTCGAAGTTCTCAGTTCATAGTTTACAGTTTTGTAATAAAACAGGGCAGTGCATTATTTTTCTTTTGATTTGAATTTTTGACCGCGGAAACCGGTCTTGCCCAGATATCCGATTAATCCAAAAATCATCCGGCTGATTTCTTCTGTAAAAGCAGTTAACTCAGTAAATTTTTCATTAGAAATATTGGCTCTGTCATATGCCCGGTATAGCTGGGATTTAACTTCCATTGCTGGTCCATTTGCAATTGACAGAAAATTGATAAATTCATTATTCCCTTGCCGGCCAAAACCTTCAGCAATATTATCCATTACTGAACCTGAAGAATTATTAATTTGATCCTTTAGCTATAATCTTTTGAAAAGGCTGGAAAATTTGTTATTTCATAGATATGACGGCACAAGTCCCTTGCCTTAATCCATACTTTCAATTCTTCGAATTTTCTGATTGTAGCCATAGGAATGTCTTTTCAAATTAAGGACAAACTCCGAACTATGAAGTATGAACTGCGAACTACAAAATTCCTTCATCCGCAAAACTGAAATACCCGTCCTCACTCACAATGATATGGTCCAGGACGGTAATATCGAGATAGTTGGCGGCTTCCTTTATTTTGCTGGTTAACAGTTCATCGGACCGGCTGGGCCTCAGACTGCCGGAGGGGTGGTTGTGGCAGAGGATCATGCTTACGGCGTCCTGTTCAAGGGCTTTCCGGAGTATGATCCGTGGATCGGCAACAGTACCGGTTATTCCACCCTCACTGACCACTTCAAAATGCCTGATCTTATTGGAGCGGTTGAGATAGAGCACCGCAAAAACCTCATGCCGGTAGTCCCTGAATTTGACCTGTAAGAGGCGGGCAATGTCCTGGCTGGCCCTCACGATTTCCCGTTCAAATGGGGCAGCTGTCTGCCGG
>JBBIGW010000120.1:0-11463 GCA_037447355.1 Bacteroidia bacterium
CACCCGCCGCCAGGCTATTGAACTCAATTTTATCAATATCATCATCCCGCAGGCCGGTTTATCTTCTTTACGGATTGATGGTACCGCAGCGGCCCCCGCGGAATATATAACCCATCCCGCTAACCCGGATTATGCGGTTGTGGTAAAACGTTTGTTTGGCCCCGCGGCCCAGCACAGTATCCGCAGTGACTCCGCTTTTATCGCATCCGTATATGGCGCAGGTTTCGTAGAGAGTTATGGATACAATATGGGCACATTTGTCAATAACCTGAACAGCCTGGGGCATTTTCGGAATACACTGAACACTTCGGGACTAACGGATAGCTTCACCTGCCCGAACTCACCCTTCCGCATCAGTGTTCAGCTTGCGTACCGGGTCAGTAGTATCCACTGGAAGCTCAGCGAGGTACCGGGACTTTTTCCCTTTACCGATTCCATCATTACAAATCCGCTGCCAGCCGATTCCGCCCTGGTGCACGGAAGAAAATATTATACTTATACTTTGCAGCAGGATTTTACATTGAACAGCACCGGAACCTATGCTGTCCCGGTTACCTATGCCGCAGCGGATATTGATGCCTGCAACCAGTCGGAGACCAGCAGCATACTCATCAACGTAAAAGCCGGACCAGTGTCGGATTTTAACTGGAACGATCCGGCCTGCCTGTCGGATACGATCCGTTTTACCGGGACCCCGGTTACCGGCGCATTTCAAATCAATAATTATAGCTGGTATTTCGCTGATAACAGTACCGCCGGTACCCCAAACATATCAAAGCGGTTTAGTTCCGCGGGCAACCAGGATATCCGCTACCGCATTTTTTCATCCACGGGTTGTATCGGCGATACCACGAAAACCATTACGATCCATACCAACCCGGTGGCAGATTTCACGGTCAGCGGAATGCCCTTCTGCACCGGGAAAGAGGTTACCATTCATTCTGCTTCTGCCGGCATCAGCCACTGGAACTGGGAGCTGGGCAATGGCAGCAGCAATGCCGTTCCGCCCTTTACGCATATATACCCGGCAGCAGGAACCTATACACTGAGCCTGGTTGTCGCTTCGGCGGCGGGTTGTTTTTCCGAACCGGTACAGCAGATCATTACAGTAAATTCCACGCCAGTAGTAAATGCGGGTACCGATACCACGATCCGGGCCGGAACTTCTCTAACCCTCAATGCCGCTGTGAGTCCCGCCGGGAATTATAATTATACCTGGACCCCTTCCATATATCTCAGCTCTTCCGCGGTACAGAACCCAATGGTCACCCCGCTGTATTCCACCCGTTATGATTTACTTGCCGCCGACCCGGTAACCGGTTGCTTTGCCACTGATGACGTGATGATCAATGCCGTTGCCGGGCTTTTTATACCAACCGGCTTTACTCCCAACGGGGACGGGATAAACGATCAGTGGACCATTCCCGGCCTGGTCTTTTACCCGGATGCAAGGGTCCTGGTCTTTAACCGCGGGGGACAAAAACTTTATGAAGCCGGCGCATACATCAGTCATCCCTGGGACGGCCGTTTCCACGGAACGCCGCAACCCGCCGGGGTATATGTTTATATAATTGAGTTGAAGGACGACGGGAAAAGATTATTGAAAGGAACCCTTACCCTGATCCGTTAACTCATAGAATAAATTCTACAAAAACCCCAAAGAAAAGATGGAAATTAGTGTCCCGAATACCATGCCCGCAGCAACCCAGCAATCTATGCAGCCGAAAATTCTCATCGCCGATGACCACAGCATGATCCGCAAAGGACTGAAACTGCATATCCAGCTGACCCTGGGTTTTAAGGATATTGAAGAAGTGGCCACCTGCAATGAGCTGATGAAAGAGCTGGTCAAGAATAAATACACGCACCTGATTCTTGATATCATTCTCTCTGACGGCAATACCCTGGAAGTGATCCCCAATATCCGGCGGGTGTACCCCGACCTGAACATCCTGGTATTTTCCATGCAGCCGGCCGAGATTTACGGGGAAGCGGTGAAGCAATACGGGATCAATTATTACCTCTCCAAATCCGTGGGTGAGGATGAAATGGTGCAGGTCTTGCAGAAATTTATCCGGAACGAAGTGCCGGTAAAAAGAAATGATATCCATGTCCAGGACAATCCCTTCAAGACCCTGGCGCCAAGGGAACTGGAGATCCTGCATTATGTGCTGAAGGGAATCGGCACCAAGGAGATCTCGGAAAACCTGAACCTGAAGATGAATACCGTCTCCACCATCAAGACCCGTATTTACGAAAAAACCAATGCCGGCAATATCAAGGAACTCATCGAGCTGGCCACCCTCTACAATGTGAATTATTAGTCAGGATGTAGTACCTTGTTACGAAGCCGGCTATGCTATTACGTAAACTTCCTTTTCTTTTCTTCCTGTTCCTTTCGGTGTCTTTAACCGCACAGAAAGCCAGTCCGTATCATATCCGGCAGTATGGTACGGAAGACGGGCTTCCTTCCAACGGGATAAAGGGCCTGCAATGGGATAAGCAAACCCGTTTTCTCTGGATCGCCACCGAGGCCGGGATTGTCCGGTACAACGGCATGACTTTTAAATCCTACACGGCGGAAGACAATCCCCATATCAGCAACGAGAGGATCCTGTTCCTGGTCCGGAATAATGCCGGCAAAATTTATACAGCGGATAACCTGGGTAATCTCTTTTTTGTAAACAAGAACACCCTCGCCTTTTACAAAAGAAAACTGATTGCCGGCAACACGACCAGCAATATCATCACACTCCCGGTTTCAGACGAATTTTATAAAAAGGATCATGTACTCAGCAATGGCTCTTATAATCTCCAGTTTGATCTCGTCATCCCGGAATCAGATACGGCCTGCCTGATCCTTCGAAATTCGGGCTTGCTTTATTTCAGCATTTCTATGAAGCAACCGGAACGAATGGGCCTGCCGGAGCGGGGAATCAGCTGGGCCTTTAAATGCGGCAATGAAATTTTCGCGGGTAACAGGAAAAATATTAACTGGCAGTATAATAAATCTGCCCATCATTTTACCGGGATAGACCTGCAGTTCCGGGATGGCCCGGGACCCGGCGAACCGGACAATTCCATGCTGATCTGGGATAACGGGATGGAATACCCCCTGCTGATCAACAAGGAAAAAGCCTGGAAAATACAATATGAGAACGGGTCGCTCCGGGCGGATCTGATCTGCGACCAGTTACCGCAGGATGTCCTGATCCGCTATGCACAATATGATGATAGCCTGAAAACGCTTTTCCTGGGAACCGATTCCAAGGGGGTCATCATCATTCATCAAAACCTGGTGGAGCCGGTACGTAAAATAAGAACCACCCCCAATGAACGGACCTCCTATTACTCGCAGGTGGAATTGCCCGATGGCTCGGTAATGACCAATGTGGGTCATATACTGGGAAAGAATCCCCTCCCCGTCTCAGCCCCTTTTACCGGGGGATTCAGCATCAGCACTTATTTGCAGGGAGATTCCCTTTTCTGGTTTGTACAATTCAACCGGGAACTGGGCTTTCACTGCCTGCACAATTATCATTTTCGAACCGGCCGTTTAACCGTTTTCAGCAAGATACGCCCGGGGGCGGCGCAAATGGTCATGGCCAGGACCGGCGGTCAATTATATCTCGCAAATGAATCGGGAATTTTCCGGTTAAAAGAGGATAGCCTGGAAAGAATTTATACTTACCCGGCTACTACCTTGCAGCGAACCCATTTTGACATGAAGGAGACCGGGCCGGGAAAACTGGCGATCGCCAATTGCTATGCCCTGCTGCAATTTGATACCCGTACGCATAAACTGGATACCCTGTTTACCGGCGGAAATTATTGCATACGAACGATCTGGCAGTACCGGGATTATATTTTCTTTGGCACTTACGGAAACGGATTTTATATGAGCCGGAACGGGCTGGTAAAAAAAATGCCGCTGGATAAGAACCAGTATTTACTGTTTACCCATTGCTTTATGGAAGATGACCGGGGTTTTTGCTGGATCAGCACCAACCGGGGTTTGTTTAAAGTTCTGATCGCCGATCTGATTCACGCGTTTGATCACAATGATCCGCAGGTTTATTACCATTATTTCGGCCGGAATGACGGGATGGATATGACGGAAATGAACGGGGGCTGCGTTCCCTGCGGGTTAAGCCTGAAAAATAAAACCATCTCCTTTCCGACCATGGAGGGTTTATTATGGGTCAACCCGCTGTCAGCCGTACCCGTTTTACCGGATGGTGAAATTTATATAGATGAGGTCTCCGTGGACAACCGGCGTATTGACCCCGAACGGCTCGAAAAAGAACCCCTGAAAGCATTCCGTAAGGATATGATGATTAAGCTGGGATTTTCCTCCTGGTGCAACAAGGAAAATATTTACCTCCAGTATAAACTAAAGCAGGAGTCCGCCTGGAAGACCGTCAATATGGACAACGGGGCCCTGATCCATTTTGGTAACCTGGAAAGCGGCCGGTATGAGCTGCAGGTTCGCAAAATGAATGGATTTGGCATAAATAATTATACGTATAAAGAATTCAGTTTTACCATTCCGGCTCCCTGGCACCGGCAATGGTGGTTTTTCGGGCTTTGCATGCTGGCGCTCTTTGGCATTATCAGTATCTATTTCAGGTACCGCACCCGGCAATACGAGATCCGCCAGCAAAAACTGGAACAGCAGGTAGCGGAAAAAACAAAAGAGCTGCTGGAACAAAATGAAGTACTGGAAAAGAACAACGGCATCAAGACCCGCCTGATCTCCATCATCAGTCATGATATCGTAACCCCGCTCAAGTTCCTGACGGTTGCCGGCAAAAACCTGATCGAAAAAAGAAAACTGATGAGCGAGGACCTGCAGGTGGAAACCCTGAAAGAGATTACCAGTACCTCGCAGGAACTGCAGTTGCTCTCCACCAATATCCTCAACTGGATCAAGTACCAGAATGAGAACCGGCGGTTGGTAAAGGAAAATTTCAACCTGCAGGAGATGGTCGCGCAGGTGCTGGGCCTGCTGCAATCACTGGCGCGGCAAAAAAATCTGCTGGTAGAGAACAGGGTGGATCCCGGTCTGGAAATCCACCAGTATTATGAGCCCCTGAAGATCCTGGTCTATAACCTGCTCACCAATGCCATTCATTTTACGGAAAAGGGAAGCATCACCGTATCCGCTGAGACCGGCGAGGGCCATATTACGGTTTCTGTAAAGGACGAGGGCATTGGTATGAGTCCCGAACAGATCCAGCGCCTGATGGCCGAGGAAGTCGTCATCAGTTCCGCCAATGTGGACAATAAAAAAGGGCATGGACTGGGTTATCTCATCATCAAGGACCTGCTGAAGACCATGGATGCCCGGCTGCTGATCGAAAGTAAGAAAGGAGAGGGCGCCACGGTTTCAATAAAGATGAATCTATGAATACACGGGATTTTATTAAATTCCGGGTATTCAGACCCCTGCTGCTGAAAATCGGGCGCTGGATGGGCCGCTATTCCATGGTGGGAGATCACCCGGTATTTGACAATGGCTTGTTCAGCTGGACGGCCCTGCTTGAAAAGAAAGAGCTTTGGCGGCCAAGCTTTTCGGATCACGGATCGGCCACTGCACAAAGCCCTGAACGTTGTAGGCAACCAAGTAGGGAGCATACCGTTCTTTATTCATCATTGGGTAGGACGCAAGTTCTTTACTCGTGGGACAGAGTTATTACGGACAGACCGCAACCCAGCTCCTTTCTGTTCTTTGTGGGGCTTGGCTTTGGAAATCCGGGGCTGACGTAACACAGATGAGCAACAACGGTCTTATTTTTTATTGTTTCCCTTTTTGCTCTTGATTTCTTTTAAATCGTTCTCCAACTGTTTTAAGCCTTCGGCTGTTTCGATTTCTCTTTGCTTTGCAGAGTATTTCTCAAATTCTCTTTCGGCCAACTCGTCAGCAATTTTCTTACTGATTCTACCTGCATCTAATAAAATTTCTCTGTGATTTATTGTGAGAATGTCATTCAGCTTGTTTGACCAATCAGCCATATACATGGGTCTTTGAGCAAGAGCTTGTGCTTCAGCAAATGCTAAATATTGTTCAACAAGTAAATTGAGTTCTTTTAGTTCAAGTTCAGACAGGTAATTTTTTGCAACGGTTACATCAGTTTTCCTAATCTTATCAGACTTCCACGTAGTCAAACCCATATTTAGCTTATTCGCATCAACTCTATTAGAAATTAATTCGGCAGCAGTATGCTTATGAATAGCCCAATGTAATTTATTCTGAACAGTAGCGAAAAAAGTTTGAGTAACCTCTGCCTTCGGGTCATAATCTATACTTGTTGCATATATATCCTTCACCCTTTGATAGAAAAGTTTTTCCGATGAACGAATATCTCTTATCCTATCAAGTAATTCTTGAAAGTAGTTTGGCTGGTTTCCAGACTTCAATCTTTCATCATCAAGTACAAATCCCTTAACGAGATATTCTCTTAATCTTTGAGTAGCCCAAATTCTAAATTGAGTTCCCCTGTGACTATTCACCCGATAACCAACAGAGATAATAACATCGAGATTATAATATTTGGTTTTGTAGGCTTTTTCATCAGCAGCAGTTGTCAAATATTCTTTGACAACTGATTTTTCGTTCAATTCACTTTCCTTGAAAATATTTTTTATGTGATAACTAATATTTTGTTTGCTCGCTTGATAAAGGGTACTCATTTGAGCCTGATTAAGCCAAACGGTTTCGTTTTCAAGCCTTACTTCAATTTTCGTATTACCGTCTCCAGTCTGGTATACTATTATTTCGCTGTCCATTTACAGTTATTTATGCGGATTCGTTATTCTTTTTTGCCCTTTCCCTTCTCTTGAATTTAAAAACCTTCTGACTGTCAATCATTTCTTCTGAAATGTCATACACAACATAATCCTTAACATAGTCAACCCTTAGGCTATCAAACAAAGTTTTTGTATTTATATAATAATACTTCCCCGCTTTGCTAATATTGAACGACCCTTCCTGCTTGTCAGGATATATAACTACATAAAGGCTTTTATCGGTTTCGTCTTCCCCGTTGATGGCTATGCCAGCGCATTTTTCAACCGATAACTGAAGTTTTTTTGCTGCATCAACAGTAAATCCAAGTTTCCCTGTTTTATGAGCAGTTGCCTTTAGATTTTTGTCTAAGTTGTTGGGGTTGAAGAATTTCAATTTCATTTCACAAAGTTATGAAATCGAAACAAAATAGCCAAATTTTGATAAAGTATTGCAAACGTATCCAAATACTCTCTGAATACTTATTAGTTTACCCTATTTTTTATTGCACCCTCTGTATCTTTGAAAAGATAAGCCGCCCCCGGTAGGACGGAGACGGCTAATATTAAAGAACAAGTAAAAAACAAATTTATGGCAATTTCAAGACAAGTCAAGTGTATTAACAAAGGGGACAGGTACAACCCTCACACAAGGATCATTAACATTGGTGGTGATGGTTGGAAGGAATCCCAACCTGCCGCAATTAAACAAATCCAAACTGGCACTCACTCTTATTGGGTAAATGCCGGAGGTTTTACTGCCAATGTAATTGTGGAGTTTCATAATGGTAATCCTTATTTAAAAACAGACAGAGACACGACAACAGTAGATAATTTACTTAGTCTGAAAGAGTGTTCTTAAAAAAGAAGAAGATTAAACACAGGATCGTTTCTTTTCCACAAAGCAAACAGATGTTGGGCGATGCGAAGTTGGTATCGTCCAACATTTATATTTATTTCCCTCCCATCCCTGTAACCGTACCTAAAACATTTCACTATCCATGCACTCTGTATTTCAGGGCTGACATTTTCTAACAAAGTACCGTGACTTTGGCTCCCTACAACAAGGGGTTCCTATGTGTCATGCCGGCTGAGGTGCAAAACTGAGCTTTAGTAATTCTATTTAACTTTATAACAAAGGCCAGGCTTTGGTAATTCTGGGTCCGCCACGAACGCAAAGCCCCGACCGTATGCAACAACTCTGAATCAACGCTCAATCCTGTCAGATAAAATGAAAACCAGCGAATACCTGCCAACAGAATTATTAAGCCCCTTTGTGCGGGCTTACAGGATTATTGAAAGCGGGGATGAAATAACAAACCGGGTTTTGCCGGGCACTTCCTTAACTATTGCCTTTCGCTTCCGGGGCAACGTGAGCTACCTGTCGGATAACACGAAGGATAATTTACCGGTTTCAACTATTTCAGGCTTACGGAAATCCGTGCGGCTGATCAATTATATGCCCGGAGCAGCCACCCTTATTGTTTTATTCAGGGAAACCGGGGCAAGGGCGTTTTTTAAAGAGCCGCTTTACGAACTTTTTGAAAAAAGCGTCCCGCTCGGCAATTTTATACCGTCACCCAGGCTGGCCATTATAGAGGAGCAATTGGCCGGAGCAGAGAATAATCTTCAGCGAATCGCCATCATTGAACAGTTTTTACTTTCCAGGCTATATAACTACCCGGCCGATCCTTTAATTGCATCGGCCCTGGAAACAATTCATGCCGCAAAAGGGATAATCAAAATAAAAAAGCTGGCTGATACTCTTTACATCAGTAATGACGCATTTGAAAAAAGGTTCAGAAATGCGGTGGGCACAGCGGCAAAGCAATTTTCCTTTATTGTTCGTATGGAAGCGGTGGCAAAACAAAAGCAGCCGGCGGAAAATTTTAATGACCTGGCATTCCGGGCGGGTTTTTACGACGCTCCTCATTTCAATAAAGAGTTTAAGCTGTTTACCGGGCTGACACCCAAGGCCTTTTTTAAAAACCCTTCGTTTTGGTAAATCAATGATTTTTTACAATGATTTAAATTCCCTGTTTCTGACTTTTGCATAGAATTCATCTCAAAAATATTATTTGCCGGGAAGGCGGTAAGACGATAAGTAAATAGTTATTGGAACCTATACTTCCCGCCCCCCGCCGTTTTACCGGCTATTGCTTATTAGTGCTTTTGAGTTTGTAAACAAAAGTCAGCATAATGAAATTAATCCTCTTAGCGGCATTGATCCGCCTGTCATTTTTCAGTGTTGAAATTTTAGCGCAAACCAGCGCTGCAGGCGCTCAAACAGCCATCTTAAAACCAAATAAAATGAATGAGTTTGTCTTATTGGTAAGGGTCCCGGTCACGTACACAAGTGAACAAGCCAAAGCGGTAAACCCCGCCTGGGATATTGTGTTGAACAAATGGAAAGCCGCCGGTGTTTTTGTCACAAGTTATATTTTCCCTGCGGGGGGTTCTGTTCTTTCGGGTAGCGACAGATTAGTTAATAAGGAATCCGTTGTTACCGATAACCTGAAATTAGTAAGCAGTATCATTCTGCGTACCGGAAGTTTGGAAAATGCCATTGAACTGGCAAAAGCCTGTCCCGTTCTGGATTATGGGGGAACCGTTGAAGTGCGGGAAATAAAGTCGCGGCCGGTCAGTCCGGCGGATTAGCAAGCAACAGCAGCCCGACCGGTCATTTAATTTTCAGCTTTAGTTCTTACCTTCAGCGCCAAATTTTCAATCGGGCATTTGTACCGGGCCGGCGTTTACCAGATTCCCTGCCTTCACAACAACCCGAAACATCCGTTCTCATTACTCCAGCCATGCGAATATTAATCATCTTGCTCCTTTCGTTTTTTTTCTCCGCCCCCCTCTTAGGTCAGCAGGCGGACAGCAGCCTGAAGATCTCCCGGCTAACGGGCGATTTTTATGTTTTTACCACCTATAATTACTACAAAGGATACCGGGTACCCGCAAACGGAATGTACCTTTTAACCGATGCCGGCGCCGTCCTCTTTGATTCCCCCTGGGATACAACACAGTTTCAGCCCTTGTTAGACAGCATTGCGGCCAGACATCAGAAAAAAGTGCTGCTCTGCATCGCCACCCATTTTCACGAGGACCGGACCGGCGGACTTGAATACTACAAACAACAGGGCATCCGGACCTATACCACCCGGCAGACGGATGAGCTCAGCAAAAAAAGAGGTATGAAAAGAGCTGAATTTTTAATGGACTCCGATACGGTTTTTACAGTCGGGCCATATTCGTTTCAGACCTTTTATCCCGGGCCCGGTCATGCCCCGGACAATATTGTGATCTGGTTCGAAAAGGAAAAAATACTCTATGGCGGCTGCCTGGTAAAAAGTACGGAGGACAACACGCTGGGCAACCTCGGGGATGCCAGTATAAAAGACTATGCGGCCACCCTGAAAAAACTTATAAAAAAATGCAGGCGGCCGAAATTTATCATCCCGGGGCATAATGACTGGACCGATACAAATTCATTGAAACATACATTGGAAATGGCCGAAAAACTTAAATAAAACTGTTTGTTCTGAAAACCTGTAGCCCCGCTTAGCCCTTATTTTAACTTAGCTTTTTTCTTCCCCGTTTTTTCCGGTGGACAGGAATCCTATCTTTAAGGATCATCCGCATTTTGATAAGCCAATCTTATACACGAAATAAATTCCTGGTTCTCCTGCCTGTCTTCGGCAGCCTTCTTTTTATTGCACTCTATATAACGGCGGCCGCATTTTATCCCGGTGGCTCACAGGCTGATAAACAGGCCCGGGGCTTTAGCTGGGTACACAATTACTGGTGCAACCTGCTCAATGATGTGGCCATCAACGGCCAGCCCAACCGGGCAAAATTCATTGCCCTCGCCGCCCTGGTTGAACTCTGCATCAGTATCACGGTTTTCTGGCTGGTACTCCCGGCAGCAACCGGCGTTGGTAAACTATTGGGCCGGCTGATCCGGTCAGCGGGTATTTTATCCATGATCTTTGCTGTCTTCCTCATTGGGAACTTCGATCATGATCTAATTACAAACATGGCCTCCTTCTTCGGCCTGCTGGCGATGGCGGGTGGTTTTGTTGCTCTCTGGCAGGCAAAGCGTCGCTGGTTGTTCTGGTTTGGCCTGCTGAACCTCCTGCTGGTAGCGCTGAATAATTTTGTTTACTACTCAAAGGGATTGTTGCTTTATCTCCCCCTGATCCAGAAAATCAGTTTCCTGCTGTTCCTGGGCTGGGTTTGCACCGTCTGCATTCAACTGTACCAGGATCAGCAAACATGATTTATTTCTTCATTTCCTTTTCCACAACCTGGCGCACCAGCTCTGTTTCAAATCCCCTCGCCAGTAAATGATCCATTGTTTTCTTCTTCCGGACCAGGTACTGATCTGATTTCAGAGAGGCATAGCGCTCATCCGCCATCTTCTGCAATACGACCATATATTCGTCTTCATCGATCTGCTTCATTGCTTTCTTAATGCAGTACTCACTCACCTGCTTTTGCTTCAGCTCATACTTGATCTTCACCCGGCCCCAGCGCTTTACCCGCCACTTACCCCCCGCAAAAGCCAGGGCGAAACGCTCTTCATTCAGGTAATTCTCTTCGATCAGGGTGGAAATAATTTCGTCCTGGTCCTTTTTCCATACCCCCAGGCTGTACAATTTCTCCTTCACCTCA
>JBBIGW010000121.1:0-11452 GCA_037447355.1 Bacteroidia bacterium
GTATTACCGGTGACAATATCAATGTGATGCTCAGTGCAGCCGCCTTCAACTTTAAAAGAATGATGAATACCTGGAAAGGTGTTTTTTGCAGCTTTTTAAAAAACTATTTTCGGCCCTTATATTACTGCCACAACGAATTATTAATCCCTTTGAAAGGCTTAAATTGAGTTTTTAAGGGGCAACTATTTATTTTAAGGAAGGCCTTTTATTTAAACCCCGCCGGGAACCGGAGGTCCGAAAAGCTGTCATCTGCAGAATGGAGAACCGGGCCTTCACTTTGCCTGTATTTTCGTTTTCCTGTATTGAAATTCAGTCAGAAAGGGAACCTTTGGCGGTTTCACAGCGATTCAATCCAGGCAATTGACAGGATCCAGGTGAATTTCAGCCCGGAAATGATACTTTTGTCAGAGAAATTATCAGGGAAACAGGACAGGCCGTGGTAATAATTCATTAATTACTACGTTTTAAACCAATCCGGTTCTCCTGGTATCAGGACCCCCGTATGAAAGCACCCGATCACATAAAAAAAACCAGCCTGTACCGGAAAATGGCCCTGTGCCTGATGGGGGCTCTTCTATGGACGGGTATCGCTCATACACAAATACAGAATTGTCCCCCCAATATCAATTTTAACACAGGTACAATTTCATCCTGGTCGGCCCGGACAGGGCTGGTAGGCGGTAGTGCTCTGCAATACCCGGTCCCGAATACGGGAGTCAGTACAATTCCTGAATATACCCTGTCCAATACGGGTATCCAGGTTATTTCAACCCAGGGCACCGACCCGTATGGAAGTTTTCCCCTGATCCCGACCGTTAACGGCTATGCGTACGGGCATTCTGTGAAAATGGGTTCCACCGCCACTTCCTGGGAACTTCGGAATGCCTCTCCGGGTGCCGGCGGTAACCCGGGCGGATTTATCCGGGCGATCACTTATGCGATTAATGTTCCCCCCGGACCGGCTTCCACTCCCTATACCATGACCTATGCCTATGCCATGGTACTGGAAAATGGCACACATAATTCCAACCAGCAGCCTTTGTTCCGGGCAACACTGAGCACAGAAGACAGTGTGATCACTTGTGCTTCACCGCAGTATTATCTCCCGACTTTTAATGACGGGGGCAGTGGGGGATCCGGATCAACCGGTGCCACGCTGGATACGGCAACCGCGCTGGCCAATGGATTTTCGCTCAGCCCGCTTCCCTTTCTCACGCATACCGGGCAAAACAATACCAATGGCACCCTGTTATACGACGTTTGGACAAAAGGGTGGACCGAAGTCACTTTTGATTTATCGGCTTTCCGGGGTCAGCAGGTAAACCTGACTTTTGAGACCGTTAACTGTTCACCCGGGGGGCATTTCGCCTATGCCTATGTGGCGGTCCGCAATACCTGTGCGGGGCTGGAGATCAGCGGGCAACCTGTCGCCTGTACGAATAGCAGCCTGACCTATTCCATACCAGCACTGGCAGGGGCCATCTATAACTGGACGGTGCCGGCGGGCTGGGTCATCAATTCAGGCGCCAATTCGAATATCCTGAATGTTACAGCCGGCAGTGCGGCTGGCTATATCATTGCCCGGGAGATCAACGGCTGTGCCGATCTCCTGGATTCACTGGCTGTTACAGCCACGCCTCCTACAGCCGCCGGGCAGGTCAGTTCAGATAACACGGTTTGTTCCGGTGTGAACAGTACCTTCCTCACACTGGGGGGGCAGACAGGGAATGTGCTGAACTGGATCTCTTCCACGGACGGGATCAGCTGGAATACTATTGCGAATACTGCTGCCAGTTATACTGCACAAAATCTTACCGCGACCACCCGCTACAAAGCGATCGTACAAAATGGCACGGCCTGCCGCGTGGATACGAGCATTGCGGCTGTAGTAACTGTCGATCCAAAATCGGCGGGAGGAGCCATCAGCCCGGCCAATACCAGTATCTGCCTTGGTCAGAATGCGGATAACCTGTTAACTCTTTCCGGGTATGCCGGCAATATTCTCAACTGGCAGGTTTCCTTTGATAATACGAACTGGGCCGGCCTGGTGCCTGCATATACGGCACCGGTTTACCAGGCCAACGGGGTGAACAGCACCCGGTATTACCGGTCCATACTCAAAAGCGGGGTTTGCCCGGCTGATACCAGCACCGTGGCCACTATCAATTTTATAAATGTTCCTTATCCCACTGCCCATACCTTCCCGGACTCTGTTACGATCTGTTACGGGAGATCCACCACACTGAATGCGACGGTTACCATGGGCACCAGTTATACCTGGTCCAATGCCAGTACACTGGCCAACCAGGGTTCCGGAACGGTAACCAGTCTCCCGCAGGTCATTAATGCGGTGGCCACGCCCCGCAGTTCCACGGATTATATTTTTTCAGTTACCAATGCGGGCTGTCCCAATATTTTAAAAGATACATTCCGTGTCACGGTGAAACCAAGGATCGTTGTATTCGCCGGGAATGATACGGCTATTGTAGCCAATCAGCCCCTGCAACTGGAAGCTGTTGTGAGTGATCCGACCGCCACGAATTTTAGCTGGAGCCCCGGTACAGGTCTCAATTTCACCACTATTTACAACCCGGTGGCCACCCTGAACCCGGAAATGGGTATATCAATCACTTACCTGGTCAGGGCCACGAACCCGGAAGGTTGTTTTGGAGAGGATAATATCAAAGTGACCATTTTTAAAACCGGCCCGGATATTTTTGTTCCCACGGCTTTTACGCCCAATCATGACGGGCTCAACGATATTGTTTATCCCATTTGTGTGGGGATCAGGCAACTCGAATTTTTCAGGGTCTTCAACCGCTGGGGGCAACTGGTCTTCAGTACCAACCGGATCGGGCAGGGCTGGGATGGCCGGATCAATGGCCAGTTACAGGATACCAATAATTTTGTATTTATGGCGCAGGCGACCGATTATACGGGCCGGGTGATCTTTAAAAAAGGAAATATTATGCTGATACGCTAATCGAATTCAGCCGGCATTAAATGCAAAAGCCCTGCAGATGCGGGGTTTTTGTTGAGGTATAAGGAGAATTTTCGAACCGGTTTTTAGGAAACCTTCAGCTATTTGCAGTATTAGTTGCATGATTCTCCACATCAATTTATGAAATCCGTCCGACATTAACATGATCTTTAGTCGTATTCAATGACAACTTTCTTGATAAAGTATCTTTGATAATCAAAATGTTACACAAAAATCCCAATACATGGCGGCTCTGTTTTAATTGTGCATTTTGTAGTATTATTGTCAGGATTGTACAATTTGTACAATTTTTTTGTATCTTTGTGGGAGCTATTTGTCAAGGCGGGAATAATCTTGATATAATTACAGCAATTTTTAATAATTAAAACAATAAATCATGAAGCAGAAAATTGTAAAATCGGTAACAGTAAAAAAGCAGTGTAACAAATGCAAGTCAGGATTTTAAAAGTAGAGACAGGGGAATCGGTGAGTGCTGCGATTGAGAGAAGCTCGAGACGTTTACTACCATCCCTGCATGATGAAGGCTGGAAGTTTAATTTTGCCAGTTTGAGCAAGAAATTGAAGAATGCTTCCACATATGTTTTGGTGACGGAAGAGACACCCCATGAAATTGAGGGTTGTTTAATTTTCCAGTTGCTGGATGATGAAGTTCCCTATGGGGCCTACCTGGAGGTAGCGCCGCACAACAGGGGTGAGGAAAGAAAGTATGACCACGTAGCCGGGTGTTTGATCGCGTATGCATTTCAACTCAGCCTCGATAAGGGGGTGGGACCTTACAATGGCCAGCTTTTTTTCGATGTATCAGAACAGTATGAAGAAGACGAACAGAAGGTAAGGAACAATTACCTCACTCGCTATGGAGCGGAAGAAGTGGAAGGAACCACTATGAAAATAGCTGATAAAAATGGTCATGCGTTGATCACAAAATACCTGAATGAGGGGCAGGGTAGCGCAAAAACTTAAAAATATCTAAACTAAATTATTATTATGTCAACGAAAAGGAAGGCGAACGATTTTCAGGTGGAGATCGGCCTTCGGGAAGGTCAGCAGTGGGATGCTGGTAAGCTTGAAAGAATAAAGGTATCTGCCAGGGAATTTGACAGTAAAAGAACCCCTGAACAGCGAAAGGAGAATGAAATGGCCGCGATCCGCTTTCGTATGGAGCAATACGCCAGTACGGAGGAGGATAACATTGAAAAGGAACGGGCAGTAGAGGATTTTGTGCACCTGTTCCTGACAACTCTGGACATGAATTTTAAAACCTTCGCCCAGGCCATCGAATCCAGTGATGCGAACCTGAAAAAATACATGAAAGGGGAGCGCAAGTTCAATGAAGACCTTGCCTGCCGTTTCGGTAAGTTCTTTCATACCTCGCCACTCACTTGGATGCGTGTTCAACATAGGAATGACCTCCTTGAACTGAGCCGGATGAGTAATAAACGGCAATACCAAAAGTATGATTACAAGAAAGTGGTCAACAGGTAATATGATTGAAAAGGCCGCCTCTTTTGAGACGGCCTCGTTGACCCATAAGGATTCGAACCTTAACAGACAGAACCAAAATCTGTAGTGCTACCATTACACCATGGGTCAATCTGCCAGACTTGCCAAAAAGACCAAAATTGCTTTTGGGAGTGCAAAAATAGGGCTATATACCTTTTCTCCCAAATGGTTTTGAAAGAAATTATTAAAACGATCAGAATCTGACGCCCTCTTTCTCTTCCCTCACTTTCAGCTCTTTGATCTTATCCAGGGCCCGGGCCACCACATCGCACATGATTGTGTACAGGGCACCGGGTTTTGCGTTTTCATAGATATGATCCAGGGCCTGGTCCTCATTGGGGATTGTAAGGACCGGGATACCCGGGTTTACTTTATGGATTCCCTCCTCCAGGAGCCCGATGATCTCCTCCGCACTGCGCCCCCGGAGGTTTTTGTCGCAGCGGATGATGATCTCATCAAAATAAGCGGCCGATATCTCACCCAGTTCCCGGATATCC
Organism: Bacteroidia bacterium; assembly: GCA_037447355.1. Lineage (GTDB taxonomy): Bacteria > Bacteroidota > Bacteroidia > Chitinophagales > Chitinophagaceae > JJ008. The sequence goes on from JBBIGW010000121.1 coordinate 5,002, forward strand.
TCATCCCGGCGGTCGCCGGTACCGCTGATCACCCCCACTTTGACCGGGTAATCCAGTTTGCTGACAAAATCACAAAGCAGCCGCAGTCCATGCGGGTTATGTGCAAAATCGGCGAGCATCGTGAAATTCCTGAAATGGAAAAAATTTAAACGCCCCGGGGTCAGGTTCTCACTCGGGATAAAGGTCAGCAAACCGGTCCGGATATCATCTATGTTGATATCGCGGTATAAATAGGCCGCTAATACAGCCGGCAGGCAGTTGTTGATATTATGTACCGCCTTTCCTTCAAAACTAAGGGGGATATCCCGGGCCGGCAGTACCCGGATCTTCCAGTTGCCCTTCATAAGGGTGACATACCCGTTTTCGTAAACACAGGCCAATCCGTGTGCGGCACAATGTTCTTTGATCCGGGGATTGTTTTCATCCATACTGAAAAGCGCGGTATTGCATTTCAGGTCATTCTTCATCTTATAGACCAGGTCATCATCCGCATTCAATACGGCATAGCCATGTGGGAATACCGTTTCCGGAACCACGGCTTTTACCTTCGCCATTTGTTCCACTGAGTTAATACCTCCCAGCCCGATATGATCCGCTGCCACATTGGTTACAACAGCCACTTCACAGTTTTGAAAAGCGAGGCCTGCTTTCAGGATACCACCCCGGGCACATTCGAGTACGGCAAAATCAACGGTCGGGTCTTTCAGTACAAACTGGGAGGAAACCGGTCCGGTGCAATCGCCCTTCATCATGAGCTGGTTCTGGATATAGACCCCGTCACTCGTGGTATATCCTGTTTTTTTACCGGCACTCTTGGCAATATGAGCGATTAACCGGGTCGTCGTCGTTTTCCCATTGGTACCGGTTACCGCAATGATCGGGATGCGGCCCGCGCTACCCCGGGGGAATAACATATCCACCACCGGCTCGGCCACATTGCGGGGCAATCCTTCGGCGGGTTCAATATGCATCCTGAATCCCGGCGCCGCATTTACTTCCAGTATTGCACCGCCATTTTCCGCAACGGGTGTACGCAGGTCGGTGGCCATGACATCGATCCCGCAGATATCAAGCCCGATGATTTTGGCAATCCGTTCGAACATAAAAACATTGGCGGGATGCACTTCATCGGTTACATCGGTGGAGGTACCGCCGGTTGAGAGGTTGGCCGTTGGTTTTAATAATACCCGTTCGCCTGCCGCAGGAATATGCTGCAGGGTGATGTTCGCATCATCCAGCATTTTCTGTGTGAACTGGTCCACGGTGATCTGGGTCAGCACTTTTTCATGCCCGTATCCGCGCCGCGGGTCTTTGTTAACCTCATCGATCAGCCATTGGATATCGTGTACGCCATCGCCCACAACCGAAGCAGGTGTTCTCAGCGCCGCACAGATGAATTTGTAATTGATCACCAGGCAACGAAAATCGAAGCCGGTGATAAAACGTTCCACGATGACACTTCGGCTGTATTGTTTTGCCGCATCAAAAGCCCGGATGGACTGTTCGCGGTTCGTGATATTGGTGGTATTGCCTTTGCCATGATTCCCATCTATAGGTTTTATCACGAGGGGATAACCAAATTTATCAATCGCCGCATCCAGTCCTTCTTCGCTTCTGATGACCGTACCCCGGGGTACCGGGATCTCGGCGGCTTCGAGGAGCAGCTTGGTTTCTTCCTTATCGCAGGCAATGTCCACCGCGATATTGGAGGTGGTGGAAGCGATTGTGGCCCGGATCCTTTTCTGGTTAACACCATATCCCAATTGTACCAGGCTTTGTTTATTTAACCGGATAAAGGGAATACCGCGTTTGGCCGCTTCCTCCACGATGCAACCGGTGGAGGGACCCAGGCGGGTATCTTCACGGATCTCCCGCATTTGCTGAATATCATCAGAAAGATCATAGGCTGAGCCATCGATCAATGCCTGGGCAATGCGTACCGCCGCTTTGGCTGCATATACTCCGGCATCTTCTTCCATATAACTGAACACCACATAATAAATCCCTTCCCGTTCACCTTCGGGAGTTCGGGTTCTTCCAAAACCGGTATCCATACCCGCGAGGGTCTGTATTTCGAGGGCGATATGTTCTATCACATGACCCATCCAGGTGCCTTCATCCACCCGCTGGAAAAAACCACCGGGTTCCCCCACACTGCAACGGTGCTCATAAAGACTGGGCAGCAATTGCTCCAGCCTTTCCCGGAACCCGGGGATCTTATTCGTCGGCATATTCTCTTTTTCCTCCAGGTCCAGTTTCATCTGGATGAGTTTATTCCGGCGCACACTCCAGTAATTCGGTCCTTTCAGCACTTTGATCTCAAGTATTCTCATAAGCAAAAAGTTGAACCTTCAATTTAGGTGATTTTGATCAGGTGACCAACGGGGCCCGCCATCCATCATAAACGGTATTTTGCCTTTGTCCTTTTCTGTACATTTAGGAACTAAAATCAACTATATGCCTGTCAGCAGCCGCCGTCGTTTTTTGCATAAAGCCGGGTTATTTTCCGCCACTGCATTTCTTGGTGCTCTTGCCCAACCGGCCTGGAGCAGGAACCTGAGATCGGCTCTTGACCAGGCAAGGGGTATTAAACCGGAAGACCTCGCCAGCGACGAGGATTTCTGGTATTATATCCAGCAGTCTTTTACGGTATCGCCCACGCTGATCAATCTCAACAACGGGGGTGTATCACCCGCGCCTAAAACCGTGCAGGATGCGATGAAAAGGTATTACGATCTCTGTAATGAAGCGCCGAGCTATTATATGTGGCGGGTGCTGGACCAGGGCCGGGAGCCCCTGCGGAGAAACCTCGCAAGACTGGCCGGTTGTTCACCGGATGAGATTGCCATGAACCGGAATTCATCTGAAGGACTGGAGACCGTAATCTTCGGCCTGCCGTTAAAAGCCGGGGATGAAGTGGTGGCGGCCAAACAGGACTATCCCAATATGATCAATGCCTATAAGCAACGGGAACAACGCGAAGGTATCAGGGTGGTCTGGATCAACCTTGAATTACCAAGCGAGGACGAAAATTACCTGGTCAGTCAGTATGTGAATGCGTTTACGGCTAAAACCAAAGTGGTCCATATCACGCATATAATCAACTGGAACGGGCAGATATTGCCGGTAAAGAAAATTGCAGCGGAAGCCCACAAGCGGGGTATTGAAGTGGTGGTGGACGGGGCGCATAGTTTTGCCCATTTTGATTTTAAAATACCCGATCTCGATGCGGATTATTTTGCAGCCAGCCTGCACAAATGGCTGTATGCCCCTATTGGAACGGGCTTATTATATGTCCGGAAAGAGAAGATCAAAACGATTTACCCGCTGTTCGCGGTGGACAACCCGCTGAAAGACGATATCCGGAAATTCGAGGCCCTGGGTACCCGGCCCTTTTATATTGAACAGGCAATCGGCAAAGCCATCGAATTCCATGAAATGATTGGGAGCGAGCGAAAAGAAAAGCGCCTGCATTACCTGAAGAATTACTGGATGGAAAAAATAAAGGACTTGCCAAAGGTAAAACTGAATACTTCCCTGCATCCAAAATGGGGCTGTGCCATTGGCAATGTGGGGATTGAAGGCAGTAAGCCCGGTGAACTGGATACATTCCTGCTGGATAAATACAAAGTGCATACGGTGGCCATTACCTGGGAGAATATCGTGGGTGTACGGATCACGCCGAATGTGTACACGACCACCCGGCAGCTGGATGTGCTGGTGGAGGGTATCCGCGCTTTTTTAAATACAAAATGATTATTTTGTGGTAAACTAACTCCAAACCACAAACTACTAACTACTAACTTATTTGTCTTCTCTCACCAACCGTAAGATCAATTTAATCCAGGCAACCTCCATCAATATGATTGATATGGTGGGTATCGGTCCCTTTGTGGTGATGCCCTTCGTGGTGGCCCGGTTCAATACCGGTTTATTTATCTGGGCCTGGATCTTCGGGGCTTTTACCGCTTTTGCCGATGCCATGATCTGGAGTGAACTGGGGGCTAAATACCCGCTGGCAGGAGGAACATATAATTTTCACCGCATTGCGTTTGGAGAAAAAGGCGGGAGGCTGATGAGCTTTTTATTCGTCTGGCAAACCTCCATCCAGGCGCCGCTGGTGGTGGCTTCGGCTGCTATTGGTTTTGCCCAATACCTGACCTACCTCGTTCCGCTGGAGTTCTGGCAGCAAAAGATGGTTTCCGGCGGACTGGTTATCCTGGTTTTTATTTTGCTTTACCGGAAAATTGAAACGATCGGGAAAATATCGGTGATCATGGGCAGTATTGTAGTGCTCACGATCGCCTGGATTATCATCAGCGGACTGCTGGCGCAGCAGCATCCCGTGAAGATCCTGCCTGCGGGTAATGAATCTTTTTTTACCCTGGCATTCTGGGCGGCAGTGGGACAAGCCTCTGTAAAAACCGTGTATGCCTATCTCGGGTACTATAATGTTTGTCACCTGGGCGGTGAGATCAAGAACCCCGGGACCAATATTCCCCGCAGTATTTTTATTTCCATTTTCGGGATCTCGGTTTTATACCTGCTGATGAACATCAGTGTGATGGGGGTGATGCCCTGGCAATCGGTAAGGGAGGATGATAAATACTTAGTGAGCACTTTTATGCAAATCATCTACGGGGCAAAAGCTGGTGTGCTGGTTACGGTACTGATCCTCTGTATCGCTTTTTCTTCCCTGTTTGCCGTGGTACTGGGTTACTCCCGTGTGCCTTATGCGGCAGCGGCGGACGGTAATTTCTTTTCCGTGTTTTCAAAACTTCATCCCACTAAAAACTTTCCCTATATCTCACTGGTGGTGCTCTGCGGGCTCGGGCTTATATTCAGCCTGTTGTTCCGGCTTTCTGATGTGATCAGTTCCATCCTGGCCATGCGGATCCTGGTACAGTTTATCGGGCAGGGCGTGGGACTAGTGCTGTTGCGGGAAAAATATGGCAATAAGGAACTCCCGTTTAAAATGTGGGCCTACCCGCTCCCGGTACTGGTTTCGGTGCTGGTCTGGCTTTTCTTATTTATATCCACCGGCTGGTTTGCGCTATGGGGCAGTTTGATTGCGCTGACAGGGGTGATTGCCTATTATATCAAGTCCCGTTATTTTACCAACCTCCCGGTTCAGCCCTAAGCGGGTGTACCGGCATAAGTTTTCCCCTTTTCCACAAACCGCCTGTTTCTGTTCCCGGTTATTTTATTTTTCTGTTACATTTGTTTGAATCAAATCCCGATGAATGAGCAGTCCCAAAGGAAAACTGATTGCCATTGGCGGTGCCGAGGATAAGGGCACCGAAATGGAGAGCGGGGAGCTCCGCCGTCATAACCTGAATTTTTTTGAACTCGGTATTCTCCGCCGCCTGGTGGAAGAAGCCGGGGGGGTGAATGCCCGTATCGAAGTGATCACCACAGCTTCCACGATCCCTTATGAAGTGGGGGAAAATTACCTGAACGCGTTTGGAAAGATCGGTTGTACCAATATCGGCCTCCTGCATATCCGCAACCGGCAGGATACCCTGATTGAAGATTACCTGGAACGGATCCGTGTCTGCGATGCCGTCATGTTTTCCGGGGGCAACCAGTTGCGCCTGAGTGTAACGGACGGGGGTACTGATTTTCTCGCTTTGCTGAAGAAACGCTACCGGGAGGATAAACGTTTTATCATTGCCGGTACTTCCGCCGGCGCCATGGCCATGAGCAGTACAATGATCTATGAAGGCAATGCCACCAGGGCGCACCTGAAGGGGGAAGTGAAGCTCACGACCGGGCTCGGGTTTATGAGCAATGTGATCATTGATTCTCATTTTGAAAAAAGAGGCCGCTTTGGCCGCCTTGTCCAGGCCGTGGCTGCCAATCCCGGATGTATTGGAATCGGCCTTGGGGAAGATACAGGCATGCTTGTAACAGCGGGCAACCGGATGGAAGCCATCGGCAGCGGGCTGGTAGTGATTGTGGACGGGCACGATATCCGGCATTGCAATATCGCGGATATACCGGATGGCAACCCGATCAGTATCGAAAACCTGAAAGTTCATTTTTGCGAAAAGGGGAATGGCTACCTGATCAATGAACGGCAATACCTGCCGGAAGCCAGTGATGGATCGGTGATCAGGAAGCAGGTGGATGTGGAGTAGGGGGATGGGGATGGGGCCTTCAATGAAAATTGAGCATTGAACATTGAACATTGAGCATTGAGCATTGAGTCTTTGCCGGGAGTTGTGAAAGGTGAATGGTGAATGGGGCCTTCTAAGGATCATCTGGAATATAAGAGGCATTTCGTATTCTTTGGGGGAGTGGGAGTAGTTAGTGGGAAGTGGGCAGTGGGGTCTTCAATGAAAATTGAGCATTGAACATTGAGCATTGAGCATTGAGTCTTTGCCGGGAGTTGTGAAAGGTGAATGGTGAAAGGTGAATGGTGAATGGTGAATAGTGAATGGGGCCTCCT